>NZ_JBITCU010000011.1:0-264924 GCF_044453545.1 Streptomyces sp. NPDC051664
TCCCGCAGCCGGGCGAAGCCGTCGATCAGTTCAGGGGTGTAGGTGGACCCGCCACCAACTACTGCGAGCTTCATAGGTCAGCCCTTTACTCCGGTGAGTGTGACGCCTTCGACGAAGGCCTTCTGTGCGAAGAAGAAAACGATGACGACCGGCACCATGACGAGGAGCGTCGCGGCCATGGTCAGGTTCCAGTTGACGCTGTGGGCGCTCTTGAAGGACTCCAGTCCGTAGCTCAGCGTCCAGGAAGCGGGGTTCTGGGCCGCGTAGATCTGCGGCCCGAAGTAGTCGTTCCAGCAGTAGAAGAACTGGAACAGCGAGATGGCGGCGATCCCCGGCTTGGCCATCGGGACGATGATCGTCAGCAGCGTGCGGAGCTCCCCGCAGCCGTCGACGCGGGCCGACTCGATGTACTCCTTGGGGATGGTCAGCAGGAACTGCCGCAGCAGGAAGATCGAGTAGGCGTCGCCGAACGCCATCGGGATGATCAGCGGCCACAGCGTGCCCGAGAGGTGGAACTGCTGGGCCCACACCAGGTACATGGGAATCACGATGACCTGGGGCGGGAGCATCATCGTGGAGATGACGAGGATCATCAGCCCTCGCCGGCCGCGGAAGCGGAATTTGGCGAGCGCGTAGGCGACCGGGACGGCCGAGCAGACGGTGAAGAGCGTGCCGAGCCCGGCGTATATCAGCGAGTTCTTCCACCAGGTGAGGAAGCCCTCCGTACGAAAGACGGCCGTGTAGTTCTCCCAGTGCCAGGAGTCGGGCCACAGGTCGCCGCTCATGGCCTGCGCGTCGCTCATCACCGACGTCAGGAACACGAAGACGAACGGCAGGACGAACAGCAGCGCGATGGCCAGGGCCACGCTGTGGACGGCGATCCAGTTCAGCACGCGTTTGCGGCGGGCGCGCGCGGCCTCGGGGCCCTGCGCGCGTGAGGTGGACGGGGCCCTGGAAGCGGCCGGGGCTTCGATGGTCGTAGTGGTCACCGGAATCAGTCCTCCGCCGAGAGCAGGCCCGAGCGCTTACGCATGAGCAGCATGGTCACGGCCATCGCGATGGCGAACAGCACGAGCGACAGAACACACGCCGCGCCGGTGTTGAAGTTCTGGAAGCCCATCGAGTAGACGAGCTGCGGGACAGTGAGGGTCGAGTGGTCCGGGTAGCCGGGCTGGATGACCGAGCCCGGGCCGATCGAGACCCCGGAGGCGAGCTTCCCGGCCACCAGAGCCTGCGTGTAGTACTGCATCGTCTGGACGACGCCTGTGACCACCGCGAACATCACGATCGGTGTGATCGACGGCCAGGTGACGTAACGGAACCTGGCCCACGCTCCCGCACCGTCGAGCTCGGCGGCCTCGTACTGCTCCTTCGGTACGTCCAGCAGGGCCGCCATGAAGATCACCATCAGGTCGCCGATGCCCCAGAGCGAGAGCATGACGAGGGACGGCTTGGCCCAGTTCGGGTCGTTGAACCAGTTCGGGCCGTCGACCCCGATGGCCGAGAGGATGCCGTTGACCGGCCCGGTCGCCGGGTTGAGGAGAAAGACGAAGGCGACGGTCGCGGCGACCGGAGGCGCCAGGTACGGCAGGTAGAAGGCGGTCCGGAAGAACCCGGGACCCGACTTGATCTTGGTGATCAGCAGCCCGAGCGACAGCCCGAAGACCACCCGCAGCGCCACCATGATCACGACCAGCCAGAGGGTGTTCCACAGGGCGGGTCCGAACAGCGGCATCTGCTCGAAGACGTAGGTCCAGTTCCGCAGGCCGACGAAGGTCGGCCGCTGGATCTGGTTGTAGTGCATGAAGGAGAAGTAGACGGTGGCGATCAGCGGGTAGGCGAAGAAGACGCTGAACCCGATCAGCCACGGGGAGAGGAAGCCGAGCGTGCGCAGTCTGCGCCGCGCCGGCGTGGAAAGGGTGAGGGCCATGGTGTGGTGCTCCCGCGTCGGTCAGCTCTTCGACTGAAGGGTGTCTGCGTCGATCTGTTCGTCGAGCTCGCGCAGCCCCTTGTGCAGGTCAGGGATCCGTCCCGCCTCGGCGGAGTAGGAGAAGTCCTGCAGCGACGTGATGTACATGCCGCCGTTGGTGGACTGCGGCATGGCTTGGCTGTACTTGTTCTGCGCGATGTCGATGAACGCCTTGAACGTCGGGTCGGCGTCCAGGTCGGGCGACTTCAGGGCCGCGTACGTCGAGGGCACGTTGTGGATCGCGTTGGCGAAGTCCACCACCTGACGGGTGTCCGTCGTCAGGAACTTGACCAGCTCCCAGGCTGCGTTCTGGTGCTTGCTGCTGTGGCCGATGCCGGTGACCGTGCCGGTCAGATAGCCGCGCCCGTAGGTGTCCGCCTGGTCGTCGGGCACCGGGAGCGGGGCCACGCCCCAGTCGAAGCCGGCCTTGGCCTCGTTGAGCATCAGACCGCGCCACTCGCCGTCGAGGTGCATGGCGAGCTTCCCGGTGAGGAAGGCGTTCTGCGCGGACATCTCGTCACCGAACGAGGTGCGGAACTTCTCCAGGGCGCCGTAACCGCCCTGAGCTTCCGCCAGTTGGCCGGTGACTCGGTAGAAGTCGGTCGTCGCCTTCTGCCCGGCGAGGACCGAGTTGCCCTCCTTGTCGAAGTACGTGGGGCCCCACTGGCCGAACAGACGGTCCGGACTGTTCTGGTACAGCCGGAAGTTGGGCATGAAGCCGACCCGCTTGTACGACCCCTTGCCGGAGCGCACGGTCAGCTTCTTCGCGTCGATGACGAACTCCGACATGGTCCGCGGCGGACGGGAGATGCCCGCCTCCTGGAACGCGTCCTTGTTGTAGTACATGCCGAACGCGTCCGCGAGCAGGGGGAGCGCGCACTGCTTGCCCTCGAAACTCGTGTACTGCAGAAGGCTCTTGGGGAAGATCTTCGCCTTGTCGACGCCGGTCTTGTGCAGGAACGGATCGAGGTCCGCCCACATCCCGGAGTCGCAGTACTGGCCCACATTGTTGGTGGTGAACGATGTGATCACATCGGGTGCACTGTCGCCACCGGCCCGCAGGGCCTGGTTGATCGTGGCGTCGGTGACGTTGCCGGTCGCCTGGACGTGGATATTCGGGTGGAACTTCTCGAAGCGGGCGATCGAATCGTTGATCGCCTTCACTTCACCGGGCGCCGACCAGCCGTGCCAGAACTTCAGTGTGACGGGGGCGGTCACGTCGTCCTCGGCGCTGCCGACGCCGGGGTTGGCGCAGCCGGACAGCAGTAGTCCGGCCGTGGCGAGTGCCGCGGACACGCACGTGCGTATGCGCCATCGCTGCATGGCGGCTTCCTTTGCGGTGGTCTCCCCCGCTGGGGAGTGCGGAACAGGGGCGGTGGGGATCAGGCGGAGGTGTCGAAGACGGTGTGGCGTGCCCGGGTGAGGGCGCGGCGCAGGGCGCCGATGAGGATCGGGTCACCATCCAGGTCGCTGATGCGGAGCTCGGGCCGGGGAAGTGCGAGGCCGGTCATCTCCTGCTCCACGAGGGCGCGGAGTGATTCACCCCCGGCCTGGGCGACTCTGCCGGACAGCACGACGAGGTCGGGGTCGACCACGGCGACGACGGAGGCCAGGCCGGTGGCCAGCCGTCGGGCCAGCTCCTTGCGTACGGAGTCGTCGGCGAGCGCCTCCTCCAGCGAGGCGGTGCCGCCGGCGAGCCGGCGTACGGCGGCCGCGGCGACGAGGCTCTGGAAGCCGCCGCCGGCGTCCTGGCCGGTCGGCCCTGCTTCCTCGCGTGCGAGAGGTGCGCCGGGCAGGGGCATGTAGCCGATCTCGCCCGCTCCCCCGGTCGCGCCGCGCAGCAGCGTCCCTTCGAGCACGATGGCGGCGCCGACACCCTCGTCGATCCAGGCCAGCACGTAGTTGTCCCGGTCCTGGGCGGCGCCGTCGTACTGCTCGGCGAGTGCGGCGAGGTTGACGTCGTTCTCGATGTCCACCGGGGTGCCCAGCACCTCGGCGAGTTCGCCGCGCAGGGTGCGGGAGTGCCAGCCGGGCAGGTGGGGGGCGTAGCGGAGCTGTCCGCTGCGGGGGTCGATGGCTCCCGGCGTGCCGATGACGGCGGCCGCGATGTCGTCGTGGCCGAGCCCGGCTTGGCGGAGCGCTCCGTCGACGGCCTCGGCGACGAGCTGGGCGGTGCGGTGGCGCACGTCCTCGGCGACGGCGCTCGCCGCGATGTGACAGCGGCCGGCCTCACGTCCGGCGATGTCGGCGACGATCGCGGTGATGCCGGTGGGGCCGGCGGACAGGGCGGCGACATACCCGGCGGAGGGGTCGACCTCGTAGAGCAGTGCATTCGGACCGGGGCCTCCGGTCTGCGCCCCGATCGCCCTGGCGAGTCCGGCGCCCTGCAAGCGCTCCAGCATCTGCGAGATGGTCGCCTTGGAGAGGCCGGTGAGCTCGCCGATGCGCGCCCGGGTCAGTGCGCCGTGCGCCACGAGGAGGTCCAGGGTCGCGCGGTCGTTCATCGCACGCATGGTGCGCGGGGTACCCGGGGTTCCCCTCACCGGAGCGGTCATGGAGTGGCTCCTCGTTGAATAGTTAGGACACTTTCCGATCTATTCGAGGAATGTAGGTCCGGCCGGGAAGGGCGTCAAGGGATGTTCTCTCGAGAGGGAGCGAGAAATTTCCGGGAGCAAGTCGGACAAGTCAGCGCATGCCTCACGCATTCGGGGCGGCGGGGCGGGATCCAGCGAAAACCGGGCCCGGCGTGACCGTGGCGATCCTTGAGGTCGACGACCTGTCGGTGATCAGGCCTCCGAAAGTTCGCTGGATGCGCCGGACAGGTCCACACCCGGATCCTCGGTCATGAACTCCGCCACCAGCTCGGCCGGATTGGCATCCGAGGTCAGCTCGAACATCGCGTCCGGGTCGAACATGTCGTAGAGAATCACCGGAACCGGGCGCCCCAGTACCTCCACGATCCGACCGCTCCCGTGAAGGCGCCGAGCCGCCCCGACGCACACCTCGTAGAACCATTCGACCAGCAACTCGTCGCGCTCGTCCGGCTCTTCGTCGTCCTCGTACCAGAGCCCCCGGGACTCCGCTTCCCGCCGGTGCGCCTCCGCGCCCTCCGGATCACGCCCGACGACCCGCACCCCTTCGAGCCCCGTCTCGGGGAAATACGCGTAACTCCAGCGCGCCTCCCAGGCATCCGACGCCGTCTGCGCCGACTTCGCCGCGTCGGCCTCGGTCGTGTAGCCGACCGCCACGTACGGAAGCCGCGGATCTTGATCGACGCTGTCGATCCGGAACGTCACCGCGTAGATCGCGCCGTCCGCCGGAAACTCTCCGACCACCTCACCGGCAACCCGTTCCACGTGCTCCGCGAAAGCCATATGCCCCTCCTTGATCAGGTCAAGGATGACAGGCGGCGTCCACGGACAGTGGTCTTGGCCGTCGCGGCAAGGCCACCGATAGGGCCGGCGAAGCGCTCGGAGATCTCGCCACCATTCAGGCCGTACCGCAGGACGCCACATGGCCGGGTCGGCCTCGATGCCCTCGCAGAGCCCGTACGTGCACCGGCGGTGACCGCGCAGGCCCTACCCACGGCGGTCACCTCGGGTGCCCGCCGTTGGTCAGCGCTGCGGGGGGTACGGCTGAGGAGGCGTGTCAGCTCCTCCGGCGAAGGGATTGCCGTGACCGGGAAGCTGTCCGCCCGGCGGCAGGTACCGCAGCCGGCCGCTCCGGTCGGTCACCGGCGTGAACCCGGCGGCCGCCAGCCGGGCGGCGTACTTGGCTTTGTAGCGCCGGCCGGCGACGTTCACGACGGGCAGGAGGGACATCAGTACGACCCAGACAACGCCGGCTACGACGAAGGAGGTGGTGTCCGCGCCGAGCCAGGCGACGACACTCACGACCATCACGGTGATGCCGAGACTCGCGATGATCAGCCGCTGCTTGTCGGAGAACTCGGTGGTGAGGTCGAACGTGATGCGGGCCTTGAGGAGTTGGAACGCATCGGGCACGAAGGGCGGCAACGCGCCCCCGTCAACGGCGTCAGGGTACTGCGCCCAGTTCTGCGCGGCCCGCGCGCGAGCCTGCGGGCCGGGGTCGGCCACGAGAGACATCACGTACCCGTCGCCCCGCCGGACGTCGGCATACTGGTACCCGAACTGCTCGGCGACGACGGCGAGTTCGGCGATTTTATCAATGGACGACATGCCGCTGGTGACCTGAACGGGCTCTCCGGTCGCCATCTCACGCAGCATCTTGCGCACATCCTGTTTACTCACTGGCCCCCCTGCCACTGACAACGTCGGCAGCTTTCCACACCAGCGCGTCCACACGGAACACGGACCGCACCGGCTTGACGCGGTCTTGACAGTTGCAGCCCGAGGTCCGGCCTCCCGCTCAGGCGACCCGGTGCGGACGCCGGTCGGTGGCCGGGAACGGGAGACCGGTCCGGTCGTCAGCACCAGAAACGCTACGGGCGCGGCGCACTCGCAAGACGCGACCTCGCTGTGCAGGCCACCGAGTGAGCCGCTGAGGTGTCCGCACGGCAAGGAAGGCGGCCGGCGTCCGGTGCCGCCGGGATCAGCCCGACTTCGGCGGCTTCTGCGCGTCGAAGGCGAAGAGAGTGTTCTCGGCCGCGGCGACGATTACCGCACGCCCCGCAACGGTCACGCGCGGGCTTGCGCCCTGCTCGCCCGTCAAACCATCGGCCTGCGGATCTGTTGTCCACAGGGGTTTGCCATCGTGCGGCGACAGCGCGACCACCCGGCCGGTGGCCGAGCTGAAATACAGCGCGTCGGCTCCCGCCACGGGACCCGACGCGCCCTCCACGCTCGTCTGCCGCGACCACTTCTTCCGGCCGGTCGCGGGGTCGAGCGCCGTGACGAGACCGGTCTGTCCGCTCACGTAGACGGTGCCGCCCGCCATGCCGGGCGTCCCCGCGTATGTCTTGGCCAGTCGGGAGTACGTGACCTTCCGCGAGGCCGGGTCGACCTGCGCCACCCCGTCGTACCCGGTCAACGCCGTTCCCTCCCTGTGCTCCTGAAGGAGTACGAGCCTGCCGTTGGCGACGCCCATCGGCACAGCGGGGCCGTCAACCGCGATGGGCCTGCCCAGTGTCCCCGAGGCGCGGTCGACCGTGTACAGGGTGGGGCTGCGCACCTCTGACGCATCCACCTCCGCATCCGTCGCACACATCGCGAAGAGCTGTGGGCCCACCGGGACGGGAGCGCACTGCGTACCCGTGGGGAACGACGTCGTCCAGGCGACCTTACCGCTGTGCGCGTCCCGGGCCTCGAAGCGGGAGTTGGAAGCGTCGACCGTCACGACGGCGGGGCCGACCACCATGGCGTCCTGAGTCCGACCCGTGACCGCCTTCGACCGGGCGCCGGACGGCACGGACCACAGCTCCCGGCCGTTGTTCGCGTCGATGGCCACCACCTCGCTCGGAGGGTCCTGCGGGGCGTCCTGGGCGGCGAAGCGGTAACCGAGCACCGTGTCGTCGGTGGCGCCCACCAGGTGCATGCCCTGGACGGGGACGCCCGGGCTCTTCGCCGTCCACACCCGCGAGCCGTCCAGGGCCCTGATACGGGTCGCGACAACACCGCCGCCCCCGCAGAACAGCGCGTCGCCGCGCGCGACGCAACGCAGCTCGTCGGGGATGCCCTCGCGACCGCCCTGCACAGTCTTGCGCCACGGCTCGAAACCGTCCGGAAGTGCGGCACTCGGCGCCGCAACGCTGTTGCCCTTGTCGCCGCCGCTGTTCCCCCCAGAGCCGCCCGCCTTCAGCACGGCGACTCCCCCGCCGATCGCTGCCACCGCGACCGCGGCCGCGAGCACAGGCCGCCATCGGCTGCGCAGACGGTGGCCGATGGGGCTGCCGGTGCTCCCTGTATCGGGATCGGCCGGGGCGGTGGTCGGGGCAGTCGGCGCCGGGGTGGCCTGCGTCGCGAAGTGATGCTGGGTGATCATGTCGCGGGTGCGGCCCGCGCCAACCCCGTTCGCGTCGGTCCCGCCGAGGTCGGCGGGCAGGTCCCGCAGCAGCACAAGGAGTTCGTCCGCCGAGGGGCGCCCATTGGGCTCCTTGTCCAGGCACGACTCGACGACCGCGCGCAAAGCCACCGGCACGGCGCCCAGCGACGGCTCCTCGTGCACCACCTGATACGCCGTCATGTATGGGCTGTCCGCGTCGAAGGGCCCGTGGCCCGTCACTGCGTACACCAGCAGCGTCCCCAGCGAGAAGACATCGGACCGCGGCCCCACACCACGCGGCGCCTGCAACTGCTCCGGCGACATGAAGGGCGGCGTACCGATGACCCGCCCTGTCATCGTCAGCGTCTGCTGGTCCACGGCGCGCGAAATGCCGAAGTCGATGACGCGCGGGCCCTCGGGCGAGAGCACGACGTTCGAGGGCTTCAGGTCACGGTGGACGACCCCCACCCGGTGGATGTCGCGCAGCGCCTCCGCCAGCCCGATGGCGAGCGTCCTCAGCTCCGCTCCATTCAGCGGGCCCTTCGTGGCGATGTGCTGGGCGAGCGTGTGCCCCTCGATATAGGTCGTCGCCATCCACGGCTGCTCGGCCTCAGGGGCAGCGTCGACCACGGCGGCGGTGAACGCGCCGCTCACCCGCCTCGCCGCCGCAACCTCCTGTCGGAAACGGATGCGGAACTCGTCGTCCCCCGCGAACTGCTGGTGGATCAGCTTGATCGCGACAGGTCGCCCCGAACTCGTACGGGCCAGAAAGACCGTGCCCATGCCACCCGAGCCGAGCCGCGCCTCAAGTGGATAACCGCCGATCTCGGTTGGATCACCTCCGCGCAGCGACACTCTTCCCGACCTCCCGTCCCCCGTGCACCTCTGCCACCACGGGCCTGCGTACCTGTCCTGCACACAAACTAGCCGCAGGGCAGTACGACAGAGCAAAGCGGGTGACGAACAGGGAGCCGAGGGCTGCTCCTGCGCCGTACACGACGAAACCCGCCAAGAAAGGCGGTCCCAGCCGCGCCAGGGTGCCCGGCGGCGGCCGTCTCAACCCTGTCTCGGGGCACGGTCCCTGGCCCGCGGTGCTCGACCGGTGCCTCGCCCCCGCTGAGGGCGACCGGACGCCGACGTAGGGTCGGTGGCCATGGACTATCTGAAACTCGGCACGACCGGTCTCGACGTCTCCCGCATCTGCCTGGGTTGTATGAGCTACGGCGTCGCCGACCGCGGTAACCACAGCTGGACGCTGGACGAGGAGGCCAGCCGGCCGTTCGTACGGCAGGCCGTCGAGGCAGGTATCAACTTCTTCGACACCGCGAACGTCTACTCCGACGGCACCAGCGAGGAGATCGTCGGCCGGGCGCTTGCCGACTTCGCCCGCCGCGACGAGATCGTGCTGGCCACCAAGGTGCACGGCCCGATGCGGCCGGGGGCCAACGGTGGCGGGCTGTCCCGCAAGGCGATCATGACCGAGATCGACCACAGCCTGCGCCGGCTGGGCACCGACTACGTCGACCTCTACCAGATCCACCGCTGGGACCGGGCGACGCCGATCGAGGAGACCATGGAGGCCCTGCACGACGTGGTGAAGGCGGGCAAGGCCCGCTACATCGGGGCGAGTTCGATGTATGCATGGCAGTTCTCCAAGGCGCAGTACATCGCCGAGCGGCACGGCTGGACCCGATTCGTCAGCATGCAGAACCACTACAACCTGCTCTACCGCGAGGAGGAGCGGGAGATGCTCCCGCTGTGCGCCGACCAGGGTGTCGGGGTCATCCCGTGGAGCCCGCTGGCCCGCGGCCGGCTCACCAGGGCCTGGGACACCACCAGCACGCGCAGCGAGACCGACGAGTTCGGCAAGACCCTCTACCAGGACACCGACCGGCACATCGTGGACGCCGTCGCGGCGATCGCGGACGAGCGCGGTGTCACCCGCGCCCAGGTCGCGCTGGCCTGGCTGTTGCGGCAGCCGGGGGTGACCGCGCCGATCGTCGGCGCGACCAAGCCGCAGCACCTGGACGACGCCGTCGCGTCGGTGGACCTGCGGCTGAGCGACGACGAGTGCAAGCGCCTCGAGGAGCACTACAGCCCGCGCGGCATCGTCGGCTTCGCGTAAGCCCACCGGGCCCGACGCACAGGAGCGGCCCGGCCGTTCGGCCGGACCGCTCCTTCCCGCGCTGCTGGTCAGGCCACCGTCACCTGTACGGTGGCCGGTTCCGCCGGGGTGCCGGTCGGGTCGGCCGCGGTGGCTTTGAACGTGTGCGGCCCTGCGGCAAGTTCGCCGGACCCGGTGCAGGTCCAGTTACCGCTGTCGGAAACGGCGGCCTTGCACAGCGCCGCGTCGTCGGACGTCACGGTCACCGTCGCGCCGGGCTCCGCGGAGCCCGAGACGGCCGGGTCGGCACCGACGGTGTCGCCCGCCGCAGGCGAGGCGACCGTCACCGGCGGCGCGAAGTCGGTGACGTTCGGGACGCCGTCACCGCTGATCTTCACCGCCACGCTGTGCACCGTCAGTTGACCACTGCCGTTGCGCAGCCGGAAGTCGGCCGCCGAGTGCTGCTGGCCGCCGAAGTAGGCGTCGGTGGCCGTCACGGTCGCGGTCTTCCAGGTGTTGCTGCCGGTCAGCGCGATTCCCGCGGCGGACTTGTACGGGTCGGAGCCGCCGTTGTCGTACTGCACCGAGAAGGAACCGGTGCCCTGGTCGTAGTAGGAGAGGGTGAAGGTCGCCGTGTAGTACCCGGCGTGCGCGATCGAGTCGTCGACGTCGAAGTAGATGTTGCCCTGGGTGCTGGTGCGCGCGGACAGGCCGTCGACCACCGAGGCGGTCGTCGGGCCGTCGAAGCCGCCCGAGGGCCGCTCGTCCTCGCTCATCCCGTACGCGTGGTCGGTGGCGCCGACGACCGAGCCGACCACGGCGGTGCCGGGCGGCAGGTCGGAGGCGTCGAAGGCGACCCCGGCCGAGGCGTCACTGACCATGCCGCCCGGGTCGGCGACTGTCGCCGTGGCGGTCTGCCGCCCCGGGGTGAAGCCGCCGTCGGGTGCGCAGCTCCAGGCGCCGCTGTCGTCCGCGGTGTCGGTGCACAGCACCCGTGACGCCTCGCGCACGGTCACCGTGCCGTCGGGGATCGCCGTACCGGACACCGCCGAGCCCAGCTTGACGGTGGCGCCGCCGCGCGGGGTGGTGATCGCCGGGGCCGGCGGGAAGGCGTGCCGGTCGGGCACCCAGGCGCCGGTGACCGTCAGGCCCACGCTGTGCACGGTGAAGGGGCCGGCCGCCGAGTGCAGCCGCAGGTCGCCGCCCGCGCTCTGCAGCCCGCCGAACCAGGCACCGCTGAGGGTGACGTCTGCGGTCTTCCAGGTGTCGGTGCCGGTCAGCGCAATGGTGCCGGCCTCGTGGTAGCGGTCCTTGGCCCCGGCGTCGTACTGCACGGACAGCGAACCGGTGCCGGAGTCGTAGTACGACACCGTGACCTTGGCGTCGTAGGACCCCGTCGCGGCCACGTCGTCGGCGACGTCGAAGGACAGATCGCCTTCTGTGGTGCGGGCGGCGAGCCCGCCCACGTCGTCCGTTGTGGTGGGAGAGCCGGCGTCCTCGATCTGGCTGAGGCCGTAGTCCCGGTTGGTGCCGCCCAGCACGGTGCCGACGGTGGCGCTGCCGGACCGGGTGGCCGCGTCCAGGCCGAGCTGTACGCCGCCCAGGTGCCGGGCCGCGGTCGGCGCGCTACCGGTGACCCGCGCGAACGGCAGGGCGGTGGTGGGCGCGGCGACCTGCTGCACCAGATAGGACTTGCCGGACTTCACGGGGACGTTCAACAGGTCCGCGGTGCTCGCATGGACGACGAGATGGCCGTTCCTGCCGTCCACGACCTCGGTGAGCTGACCGGGCCACGGGTTCTTCACCCGCAGGGTGCCGGAGGCGCCGGCCTCGATCGCGGCAGTGACCAGCTTGCCACCCTGTACCTGCACGTCCACCTTGCTCCTGCCCTGGATGTAGACGCTGCCCGCGCCGTCCCACTCGGCCGGCCAGGCCGGTGCGAAGCGGACGATGCCGTCGTAGTCCTGGGCCAGCGCCTCGCCGACCGCGGTCGCGACACCGGACTCCTGCTCGATGTAGGGCTGGAAGCCGGCCGAGCTGCCGAGGTCGGCGAATCCGTTGGGGTAGACCTGGTGCCCTTCGGTCAGCGAGATCAGGTTGCCGCGCACCTCGGCGGGGTTCTGCAGCCGAGCCGCGTCGATGGCGTCCATCGACCAGTCGTTGCCGCCCTTGTTGGGCCGGTGCGCGTAGCTGCGCTGCTCGAGCGAGAACAGGTCGGCGTCCTGGTCACTGACGGTGTTCCAGGGCCACAGCGGCTCCAGTTCGATGTTCTCGCCGTTCCTGCGCTCGGCCGCCGGCTCGTACGAGATCGCGATCATGTCCGTGCCGGTGGCGTCCGCGGCGGCGGTCTCGGCCGCGGTGTAGCCGGGGTTGAGCAGCTTGCCGCGGGTGGCCTGGTCGGTGCGCGGGTAGGGCGGGATCTGCGTCTGCGCGGTGGCGGCGCGGGTCACCAGGGCCTTGTCGGCGCCGCGGTCGGTGCCGAGCACACGCGCGATCTTGCCGATCAGCGGGAAGACCGCCCGGTCGAGCGCGATGTCGGTGGTCGGGTCCTTGACCGCCCACTGGGTCTCGTGGGCGTTGGCTTTGGCGTGCAGCAGGCCGTCGGCGCCCACGGTCTGGTAGGCCAGCTGGAATTCGGTGACCGACTTGATGAACGGCCAGTACCGCTTCAGCGCGGCCTTGTCGCCGGTGCCCTGGTACTGCTCCCACATGTAGAGGGCGACCTCAGGACCCGAGGAGATGTCCAGGGCGTTCCAGTTGGGGCTGCCCGGCTCGCTGCACGAGCCGTTCTCGCCGGCGCCGGGGGAGATGCCGTTGCCGTTGAAGCGCATCGTCTCCGGCAGGCAGGCGCCAGGACGGCCGCCCATCTGCTGCTTGGTCCACGCCTCGATGGCGGGCAGGTCGTCGGCGTACATGTCGAAGATCGGGGTGTTGAGCTGGTAGTTGCCCGAGCTCATGTTCGCTGCGATCTGGGTGCGCAGATTCCACAGCCAGTACGCGGACGGCGTCCAGGTCTGGGTGTCCCTGTTCCAGGCGAACATGTCGGCCTCGCCGGCCTGGCTGCCCGGGTAGATGCCCTTCTTCATCGACGCCGCCTCTTCGTAGAGGTACAGCGTGCGCAGGTTCTCGATGTATTCGGCGCTGCCGTCCGCCGAACTCATCGCGATCAGGCCCGAATGCGCCCAGAAGCCGTCCCACCAGCGGTCCTGTGCGGACGTCAGGGTCCGTACGGATGCGGTCGCGTCATGGCCGATCACCTTGGCGGCGGTCTTGGCGGCGTTGCCGCCTGTCCAGCCCGGCGAGGCGACGACGACCCGGAAGGTGCCGTCGGCGTGCGGGGTGAAGCTGACCTTGACCTGCGTCGGGCCGCTGACGGTGGTGCTCACCTGGCGGCCGCCCGCGGTGATGGCGGCGAGCGAGCCGAAGGTCTTTCCGCTGCCGATGGGCGGGCTGCCGTCGGCCCAGGTCTCGGCCAGGGTGCCGACGGTGCCGGACACTGCCGCGGCGGGCTTGCGCGGCGACCACAGGTTGATGGTGGCGGTCTGCGCCACGCCCGGGTCCGCCCCGGAGACGTCGACGATCAGCTCGTCCTTCTCCGCCGCGACCCAGGCCTTCATCGACATGCCGCCGCCGGACTCCCGCAGCACGCCGTCGGTCAGGTCCAGCTGTCCGCGGAAGTCGGCGGCATGTGAAATGACGGACAGGCCGGGGATGTTGAGCCGGCCGGGGGACTTGCGGTCCGGCATGGTGTCGGAGCGGTTGAGCTGGGCGGTGAAGCCGCCCGCTGCCCAGGCCGCCACGCCGAGCGATCCGTTGCCCAGCGGCATGGACGCGGTCGGGTCGGAGTTCGGCGAACCGAGCACGATGTCGGAGCGGCTGACGACACCTGCCGGGTCGAGCGCGAAGTCTCCGTGCTGCCAGGCGGTGGTCGGCCCCGCGGCCGCGGCGGCGGTGCCGCCGTCGACCACGGCGGCGCCCGCGAGGGCGGTGAGCGCCGCCGCACAGAGCGCAACGACCCGTCTGTACGGAGCCCGCCGGCGACGGCGGGGGAATTTCTGCACGATGCCCTCCAGGGCGGTACGGCTCGCAGTCAACGGTGCTGACGTAGTAGTCCGATGAATACGCCCGCCTCCGCGCATGACTTCACTGTGGCGTGCAGAAATCAGGCGCCGGGCTCACGTAACATCGGATGACTGTCGTTCTAGACCATCCATGACGGCGGCGTAAAGACCCAGGACGCACGAAGGTGCCGGCCAGCGGACGCTCCACGGGGGCGTACGGGGACGGAAGTGCAGCCGGCCGACCACCTGCCCGAGGAATTCACCGAGTTGGTCCGCGACTTCCTGGACGCGGCATGAGCGCCCCCTCCTCGGCCTGCGCCGGCCTCCGGGGGCACCGGGGGCGGATCGATCGAACGGCGGAATCTTCAGGCCGTGGGAGAACAAAGAGCTCCCGGCCACGATGGCATGTTCACTCGCCCGGAGTGTGATGGACCGACCCGGCGGACGTGGCGACCACGCCGCCTATGTACCCCGGGTGCCCCGGTGCAGCGGCCCCGCGATTCCGCTCCCCTCCGTTCCAACGCTCTCGCGTTCCACGTCGCCGGTGAGCGGCCTCAGGCGAGCCGTGTCAGGTCGGCTCGCCCGAGGCCGCCGCGCAGGGGCTGCCCGCGGGCGAAGCGCTCCGCCTCCTCGACGGCGTAGACACCGAGGCGGCGCACCTCGCTGCCCTGGGCACCCGCAAGATGCGGGGTGGTCAGGACGTTGGGGAGCGTGAGGAGGGGATGGCCGGCGGGGAGCGGCTCCGGGTCGGTGACGTCGAGGAAGGCGTCCAGACGGCCCGAGGCGCACTCGCGGGTCAGGGCGTCGGTGTCGAGCAGGCTGCCACGGGCCGTGTTGACGACAGTGGCGCCGTCCGGGACGAGCGCCAGCATCGCCGCGTCCATCAGATGGTGCGTTTCGGGGAGTTGAGGGGCATGGATGCTCACCACCGAGCTACGGCGGCAGAGTTCGTCCAGCGGGACCAGCTCAGCGCCCAGGGATGCAGCCTCCCGCCCGGTGACGTACGGGTCGGTGAGCAGAAGTCGGCAGTCGCTGTCCGAAGCGGAGAGCCGGGCGAGCACGCCGCGCCCGATACGGGAGGCGCCGATGATGCCGACCGTCCGGCCGTCCGCGCCCTCCCGCTCCGAGAATGCCGGCCAACCCTCCCCGTAGCGCGCGGCGGTGGGCAGGGCACGTTTCGAGGCGAGCGTGATGACGGCGACGGTGTAGTCCACGACGGGGCCCGCGTTGGCGTCCGCCGCCGAGGAGACGAGTAGACCGCGCTCCCACACCGCCTCCGTGACCAGGCCCTTGACGGATCCCGCGGAGTGGACGATCGCCTCCAGCCGTGGCGCCAGGGCCAGTACGTCCGCGGCGATCGGCGGGCAGCCCCAGCCGGTGATCAGGACCTGGGTATCGGCGAGGACGGCGCCCGCCTCCGTTCCGGTGAGCGATCCGGTCAGCGGTTCGTCCGCCAAATCGACGCAGCGCCGAAGCCGTTCACACAGTCCGGGTGGGAACACCGCCCGGGCTACGTCAAGGCCCATGGCCAGCACGGCGGTTGGTCGGTCGGCCACGGATACCCACTCTCTGCCTGTAACCGGTTACACAACAGTGCAGGAGGTTAGAGCGATTTCTTGCAAGAGGTCAAGAGAAGTAAGGACGCGATGGGTTGACCACCTCATGTAACCGCTTTAGATTCCTCGCACCTTGTTCCCACGACGGAGGGGTTGCCGTGCCCACGGTGACAGAGAATCTGACCGGCGGCGGAGCGGTTGCGCCACCCATCGAGCGGACGCATCCCCCTAACTCGGCCATTTCTTCGCAGAGTCAGCGGTGGAAGCGTTTCCAGTCGAGTCGGACCCTCGTGCTGCTGATGCTCCCGGGGCTGGCGTACTTCCTGCTCTTCCACTACGGCGCCTTCATCGGCAACGTCGTCGCGTTCAAGGAGTACGTGCCGTTCGACGGACTGTGGGCCAGCCCATGGATCGGCGTCGAGAACTTCAGCCGGATGTTCGGTGACCCGGACTTCTGGCACGCCACCTGGAACACCCTGGCGATCGCCCTGCTCCAACTGATCTTCTTCTTCCCCGTACCGCTGGCCATCGCCCTGCTGCTGCACAGCCTCACCTCGGACCTGCTGCGCCGCTTCGTGCAGTCCGTGGTCTACCTGCCGCACTTCCTGTCCTGGGTCATCATCGTCGCCCTCTTCCAGCAAGTTCTCGGTTCTACGGGCCTGTTGAACAGTGCTCTGGGCGATGCCGGGCTGCACACGGTCGACATCATCGGCAACCCCGACGCATACAAGCCCCTCGTCGTCGCCCAAGTCGTCTGGAAGGACGCCGGCTGGGGCACGATCATCTTCCTCGCCGCCCTGATGCAGGTCGACGAGCAGAGTTACGAAGCGGCCGCCATCGACGGCGCCGGCCCCTGGCGCCGCTTCTGGCACGTCACCCTGCCGTCCATCAGGCCCGTCGTCGTGCTGCTGCTGATCATGCGGCTCGGCGACGTACTGTCCGTCGGTTTCGAGCAGATGCTGCTGCAACGGTCCACGGTGGGACCCGGCGCCGGGGAGGTCCTCGACACCTTCGTCTTCTGGCAGGGCCTGGTCGGCGGCGACACCGGCTACGCGGCCGCGGCAGGCCTCTTCAAGGGAGTCGTCGGCGCGGCCCTCGTCTTCGCGGCCAACAAGGTCGCACACCGGCTCGGAGAGCAGGGGATCTACAAGTGACCACGGCAGCACATCACGCACGCCCGGCCCGGCACATCCGTCCCGCCTGGGCGGAGAAGCCCAGGCCCGTCACCCAGGCGGGCAAGGCCGTCGCCATCGCCGTCCTGCTCGTCCTGGTCCTGATGCCCTTCCTGGTGATCGTCTCCACCAGCCTCGCCTCCAACCAGGAGGTGGTGGACAACGGCGGCTGGATACTCTGGCCCTCACACCCGACCACCCGCGCCTACCGGCAGATCCTCGACGGCGGCATCGTCACCAAGGCGCTCGGGGTGAGCGTCGGCGTCACCCTTTCCGGGACTCTCCTCTCGCTCGCCTGCACGACGTTCCTCGCGTACGCTCTGAGCCGCCCCAAGGTCTTCGGCACCAAGCCGGCACTGATGCTCATCCTCTTCACCTTCCTCTTTCCGCCCGGCATGATCCCGGCCTTCCTCCTGGTCAAGGGGATGGGTCTGCTTGACAACTACGCCGCATTGATCGCCCCCGTGCTCATCAATGTCTTCAATTTGGTGGTCCTGCGCGGCTTCTTCCAGGGGATCCCCGAAGAGCTGTACGAAGCCGCCCGCCTGGACGGCGCGGGCGACTGGCAGACCCTGTGGCGAATCGCGCTGCCGCTGTCCAAGGCCGCGCTCGCGGTGGTCGGCCTCTTCTACGCGGTGAGCTACTGGAACGCCTGGTTCCATGCCTCGATCTATATGAACTCCGACCACTGGCCGCTCCAGCAGGTCCTGCGCACCTATGTCATCGGTGGCGCACAGATCGCCGACACCGGGGCCAGCGAGGCAGGCATGATCTCAGCCCCGCAGACGACGCAGATGGCAGTGCTCGTGATCGCGACCGTACCCATCCTGATCGTCTACCCCTTCCTGCAGAAGTACTTCACCAAAGGCGTGCTCACCGGCGCCATCAAGAGCTGACCCCACCTCTCCAACACCCCAGCCCCAGAGCCGACTCGAAGGGTTTACCTCGTCATGTCCTCCTCCCTCTCGCGCCGCACCCTGCTGCGCTCCATCGCCGTCGGTGGCGTCGCGATCGCCACCCCCGCCGGACTCACCGCGTGCTCCACCAGCTCCAAGGACCGTCAGGTCAGCAACGCCGGTACGAAGCTGGCGCCCTGGCCCGCCTACGTCGCCGCCCCGGCACCCGCGCCCGAACTCGCACCTTCCTCCAGCGGCGTACAGGCCGGGTACACCCGCTACCCCGACAAGCTGGTCAAGGCGGTGACCGACAAGCCCGGCAAGGGCGAGAAGATCAAGGTCATCACGATCACCTACGGCACCCCGCCCAAGCCCGCCTCGCAGAACAAGTACTGGGCCGCGATGAACGAAGCCCTCGGCGTGGAGATCGAGTTCACCGTCGTGCCCGACGCGGACTTCGACGCCAAGATGGCGACCGTCATCGCGGGTGGTGACCTGCCCGACATCATCAACGTCGGCGGCGGCCATGTACTGCCCAGCAAGGAACAGTTCGTACGGGCACGCTGCGCCGATCTCACCGAGTTCCTGTCGGGCGATGCGATCAAGGAGTACCCCAACCTCGCCAACATCCCCACCTACTCCTGGCAGGGCCTGGGCCGGATCGCGGGCCGGCTCTACGGCGTACCCATCGAACGCCCGAAGCCGAACGAGGCCATCTTCATCAACCGCACCGCCTTCGACGCGGCCGGCTACAAGCCGGGGATGTCCGCCGAGGACTTCGCTGCCGTGGTGAAGGAGGCCTCGACGTCGAGGAAGTTCGCGCTCGGTTCGTCCATGTCCACCATCTACGGGCACAAGACGCACGCCATGTGGCACGGCGCCCCCAACGACTGGGAGATCAAGGACGGCAAAGCCATCGACATGTGGGGCACCGAGGAGTTCAAGGCGACGCTGGAGTACCTGGTCGCCAGGAACAACGACAAGGTGTTCTACCCGGACGCCTCCTCCACCTCCACCGTCGACATCAAGACCCTCTTCTACAACGGCACCCTGCTCTCCATGGCGGACGGTTTCGCCGGCTCCCTGCTCCCGGCCCAGCAGAGCATCAAGGGCGCATACGAACTCGATGTCCTCACGCCGTACACCGTCAGCGGCGCGACCACCCACTACCAGCAGAACACCGGCTATTTCGGTGGCACCTACTTCAAGAAGGCGTCGAAGGACCGCATCAAACTGCTCCTGCGGGTCCTGGACTGGCTGGCCTCGCCGTTCGGCTCCGAGGAGTACCAGCTGATGCACTTCGGCGTCGAGGGCACCCACTTCACCCGCGACGCGTCGGGCAGTCCCATCCTGACCTCGCTCGGCCTGATCGAGAACAAGATCAATGTGCCGTTCGCCTACCTCTGCGACGCCCCCACCGTGCTGTTCGTGCCCGGCGACCCCGAACTCACCAAGCGGGTGCACGCCTGGGAGCAGAAGGTGATGCCGATGATGAAGCCCAACGACAGTGCGGGCCTGGTCTCGGAGACCCTCAGCAAGCACAACGCGACCCTCAACCAGCTCCTCAAGGACGGGACCACCGCCGTCATCTCCGGCCGCAGCAAGCTCTCCGACTGGGACTCCATCTACAAGAAGTGGCGCAACCAGGGCGGCGCCAAGGCCGCCGACGAACTGGTGAAGGAGTTCGAGTCGACCCACTGACCAGCAGGTAGGGCAAGATGGTTCCGGGTGGCAGCCGCGAGTGCTGCCACCCGGGGCGGCGAACGACAAGAGGGGGCAGTGGTGGGGGAACGGGTCACCATCCGTGATGTGGCGGCGCGTGCCGGGGTGTCGGTGGCGACCGCCTCCCGGGTCCTGTCCGGCACCCATGCGACCTCGGCCGGTGCCCGGACGAAGGTGCTTCGTGCGGTCAAGGACCTCGACTACGTGATCAACCCGCACGCCCGCGCTCTGGCCGGCACCGGTCGCAAGACCGTCGCCGTCCTCATCTCCCAGGTCACCAGCCCGTTCTATGCGAAAGTCGCCCAGGGCGTCGAGGAGGAGAGCGCCAAGCGCGACCGCCTCTGTCTGGTGTGTACGACCGGGGGCGACCCGACCCGCGAACTCGCCGTCGTACAGATGATGCGCGAGCAGGCGGCGGAGGCCGTCGTGCTGGTCGGCGGGGTCGCGGAGGACGAGGAGTACCGGGCGCGGATGGCGCAGTACGCCCAGGCGCTCGCCGCCGCCGGTTCCCGTCTGGTGCTCTGCGGCCGGCCCACGCCCGCACCCGATGTGCCCGCGATCGTCGTCGAGTACGACAACGAGGCGGGCGCACACGCCGTCACCAGCCACCTGCTGGGCGCCGGACACCGCGAAATCGTCCTGCTGGGGTACGAACCGGGGCACACCACGGGCGAGGCGCGCGTCGCCGGATATCTCAAGGCCCTCGCCGACCACGGCCTTCCGCCGTCGGCGGCCCGGCTGCACGGCACCCACTTCAGCCGGATCGCCGGGTACGAGGTGATGCGCAGGCTCCTCGACGCGTGCGACGGGCGGCCCGACTTCACCGCGGTCGTCGCGGGCGACGACGAGAGCGCGGCCGCCGCGATGCGCGCCCTCCAGGAGCGCGGGCTGCGGGTGCCCGAGGACATCTCAGTCGTGGGCTACAACGACGACCCGGTGGCCGCCGAGGTAACCCCCCGGCTGACCACGGTCCACATCCCCGCCGAGGAGCTGGGCCGCACCGCGGTCCGGCTCGCGCTGGACGGACCGCCGGCCACCGGTCCCGAACGGCACGTCCTGGGCACGCACATCGTGATCCGCGAGAGCGTCAGGCCGCTCTCCCGCATCTGACCGGAGCGCCTCACCGTGGAGGCGCTCCGGAGCATCTTCTTCCTTAAGAGGCGTCCTGCCTGATGGCCTTCACTCGGTCGCCTTCCGGCATCGCGGCCCTCACCAGCTCCGCGGAGCGGATGGTGCGGGTGCCCCGCGAGACCCGCAGCCGCACCTGGGCGCCGGTCGCTATGCCCTGCGAGGCCGCGGGCAGGGCCCAGGCGGTGGTCAGGTCCGTGTTCCCCTCGTCCAGGGCCAGGAACCGGGCTGCCTCCTTGCCCGTGCGTGACTCCATCCGCAGCACCTCACCGGTGATCGTGTCGGGCTCCCGCCGCTCCAGGCAGGCGAGTGCCAGGAGGTACGTCGCCAGCACGCCGAACGCCGCGATCGCCGCCCACTCTCCGAGCAGGGGCCCCTCGTGGGCCGCCGCATCCCTGAACCAGCCGTGGCTGCCGCTTGCGAAGTTGCCGGGCATCATCGCCAGGAACGCCACGAGAAGCGTCCAGCGGCTGAATTTGCCGGCCACCACAAGGCCGAGCAGCACGCTGCCCACCCAGCCGGCGCTCAGCACCAGTCCCGGACGGCGCAGCGAGCCGCCGCTGTGCGCGTCGACCGCGACCGCCCAGTCGGGCTGCCGCAGTATCGCGAAGGCCCAGAGCCCCACCGCGACCACGCCCGCCGCGGCCGCCCACTGCAGCAGCCGGCTCGTCGAGCAGCCGAAGCCGGGGCGCAGCCGCGGGTAGCGGATCCGCACCGGGCGCCAGGTCCCTCCGTACGAGGACCAGACGCGTCGCCGGTCGCCGGAGTCGAAGCCAAGGAGCCGGCTGGTCAGGACGGTGACGCCGAGCGCGGTCCCGTACGCGAGATAGCGGTCCCAGACCGTCACGGATGCGGGCGGCAGCTGGGCGAAGTCCTCGTGCGCCGTCAGCCAGGCTCGCAGTCCGGCCCAATGCCCGGCGCGTTCAAGGCCCTTCGGTGTCGCCCGCTCGCCGAGCGACCTGCCGAGCAGGAAGGCCAGCGCGGCCCCCGGAGCCACACCGACGAAGAGCGCGGCGCGCACGCCGTGCCCTCCCATGACCGCGGCCACGGCGAACAGTGCACCGGGCACGAAGGCACCGATCAGCAAAGCAGTGCCGAGCAACGGTGCGAACCGGTGCCGGGACAGGCCGCGCAACCGGGCCTCGGCGATGATCTCTTGGCGCAGCGCCGTGTTCCAGGAGGCGGCGCGCTTGTCGTCACGGAAGGCGATCGCCCCGATGGGTGCGCCGCCGTTCGCCACGCGGGTGGCGACGCGGTCCAGTACCCGCTGCTCGTACGGCATCAGCCCCGGCGCCGCCCGGCCCGCCTCGGTGAGGTGCACGGTGCTACGGGCCGGGTCGTCGCCCGGCTGTCGCAGCTCGACGAGCCCACGGGCCGCGAGATCCAGCAGGGTGGCCGCGGCGGCATGCTCCACTCCCCGCCAGTGATTGCCGAGCAGGCTGACCACGCCTGGCGGTTCGGGGTCGGCCCCGAACTCCTGGGTCGCGGGCCCCGGCGTGACCACGCCGTTCCGGGTGGCGACCAGCGCAAGCCCGAAGGCGGCGAGCCAGAGCACGATCAGGCCGGCGCCGCCCCAATAGAGCTGTTCGGTGACCGTCACGCGAATCTCACCTGGACGGCATCCTGCGCCACGCCGGCGGCCTCGAAGTACTCCCGCCGCCCATGCGCGCCGCCCAGCCCCGCCACGACGTTCCCCGGGAAGCTCTCGAGGGCGGTGTGGTAGCTCTGCACGGCGCTGTTGTAGAACTGCCGCGCGTACGCAATCTTGTCCTCCGCCGACCTCAACTCGGCCTGCACCGTACTGAAGTGCTGATCCGCTTTGAGCTCCGGATAGCTCTCTCCGAGCGCGAACAGCCTCCCCAGCGTCGCGGTGAGCGCGTCCTCGGCGGCTGCCCGGTCCGTAACACCGAGCCCGCCGCCTAGGGCCGCCCCGCGCGCGGCGGTGACCGCTTCGAAGGTGCCGCGCTCGTGAGCGGCGTAGCCGCGCGCCCCCTCGACGAGATTCGGTATCAGCTCATGCCGCCGCTTCAACTGCACATCGATCTGCGCCCACGAAGCCTGCGTCTGATTCCGCAGCCGAACGAGCCGGTTGTAGGTCCGAACAACCCACCACCCGCCCACAACGACAAGTACCGCAACAATTGCACCCACGATGACACCCACAGCGTCGCCCCCCAGAGGCCCTAAAAGATCCGCCCCCCTGGCCGATCGACGCGATCTTATTCCGGCCGCCAGGGCCCGCACGGCTCGGGGAGCGTTCGCCCATGGGATTCCCCGTGCTCGCGTCGGTGATCTGGGGCGAAGCGACCATCAGGCTGTGAGGACGCCGTCCAGGAAGGGTTCGATGGCCTCGCGCCAGCCGTCGGGTTGGTCGCTTATGCGACAGCAGCACGCGCTGGTCATTTGGTACGGCCGGACCTCCCTCTACAGTCCCACCGAAGCGACCCACCAACCGAGGGAGCTCACCCGCACCTGGCGGTTGGCATTATCGACGTTCGTGTCCACCAAACTCCCGTGAGGCAACCGCCGAGGTACCCACCAGCTCCCCCCGGTGAGAAGTGCCGTTTCCTGGCGGCGCATGATGCAAGGGGGACTGGGCGGGGCTGTGGGCCCTGGACCGCACCGGCCGGGGCAAGGCGGTCGACTCCCCGCTCGGCATCAGCGCATCGCGCAGGCATGTCGGGCAGCACCGGCATAGGGCGTGCGACGGGTCGGACCGGGACACCGTCCTCCAGCTACGGGTCGCTTCCGCCCCAGAACTCAGCTGACGTCCCCGCCATGCCTAGGCTTCGGAGCGCCCGGTGGTACGAAGCACGCGGTGACGGTCTTGCCCGACGCCTGCGGATGCGTGGCCCAGCCGTCGGCGAGTGCGTCGACGAGAACCAGTCCGCGCCCCCCGGTCGTCGTGAGGTCTTCGGGCTGCCTGGCGGGGGGCAGGGGGTCGGAGTCGTGGACACTCACATGCAGGCAGTGGCTGTCCCAGGTCAGAACCAGCTGGGCGTCACTGTGCGCGTGCACGTGCGCGTTGGTGACCAGTTCGGAAACACTGAGCAGTATCGCGTCCACTGTTTCGGGGGCGTCCCTGGTCCACTCCAGGGACGCCAGGTGCTCACGCGTCCACCGACGGCCGGCCCGCACGCCTTGCGACACCGGAAACGACTGAGCCCATCCCATCGCGCGCAGCGACGTGTCCTTCGCCATTGCCCCTCCCTCACTCGGCACTCCTCACCCCTCTACCCCTGCCTTCGAGGAACACCCCCGCAACCCCGGCACGCAGCCCGGCCGACGTCCCGAAGCCGAAGCGGAAACGAGGTCTGTCTATGGAATGTCCGGGCACACGCACCTCACCCCCTTCGAGAGGAGCACCCCATGCTCGGCATCGCCGCGGCCGTCCTGTTCGTCATCGCTTTCCTGATCAACGCAGCAGAAATCACCACCAACGACGTCTTCTCCTCCGTGAACCTCATGCTCCTGGGCCTGGCACTTCTTGCCCTGCACGTCGCGGGAATCGGAGCTGGCCGCCCTTCCCGCAGACGCTGACGACGCCGGCGGGAACCCGGCGCGGGCGAGCTCATCGAGATCCTCCCCGCACCACGCAAGACAGCCCTGGCGCCGAATCAATTCGGGGCCAGGGCTGTTCAGACCAACGGGCCCTGGCGCGCCACTCCAGTGTCATGGTCGACCTGAGTCATGAAGAGAAAAACCACCGCACATCATCCGCTCGACGCGAGCACCGACAGCGCCAACAGTTCGAACGACCGCGCGTTCATCGCAGAGTCCGCGATGCCTTCGTATCGGCAGCAGAACTGCCATGGACCGCAAGGTTGGAAGCGGGTCTGGACTTCACTCTGTCGCCCAGCGATCTCGAAGCCACCACCCTGGAGACCTACCTGACCGTCAGCCTGGAGACTCTGGTCCACCGCCGCCGCTGACGGACAGCATGCGAGACGCCAGGCCGGCACGCCCAGCGGTTCTCGAAGTAGGGGGGAGACGACGGCGGAGTCGAGCCCGGCGGTGGACGGCGGCCGCGGGAAGCCGAGGTCGTAGGGCTTGCGGGGCTTGTCCAACGTGCCGCGCACGGGCAGGCCATGGGCCTTCCCGTGCGCGGTGATGTCTCCCATCCGGTCCGTGAGATCGTGCGTGCGGCCCTCGGCGCGCGGATCGTCCCCGATGTCGTGGGGTGCGGTGCGCTCCGCGCGAGCGCTGGCGGGCACGGTGTACATGCCACGGCGGATCCGCTCCAGCGGATCGATCCCAGGTTCGAGCAGGTAGCCAGACAGCGGTGCTCCGCCGCGATTTTCGTAACCAGAGATCGCCAAAGGTGCACGCCGACGCGGGGATGCACGGGAACCCGTGCACGTCCCTGCACGGAGGAGGGAATCCTGGAGCAGGCGGCTGTGCGCCGGAGTGCCCGGCGGGTCACACCTGTTGCACTGTGACGCCTGCCGCGGCGAGGAGGTCGATCTGGTCCTCGGGGGCGTCCCCGTCGGTGACGACGGTGTGGAGGGAAGTAACGGGGACGACGAAGGCCAGTGCGGTGCGGGAGAGCTTGGCGCCCTCGGTGACGGCGATGACGCGGCGGGCGGAGGTGATGGCGGCGCTCTTGACGGCGGCGTCGTCCAGGTCGTAGGCGGTCAGGCCGTCCGCGGCGTCCAGTCCGCAGCAGCCGATGATCGCGGTGTCGAAGCGGAGGGCGGCCAGCGATGCGACGGTCAGCGGGCCGGTCAGTGCCAGCTCGCCCGGTCGCGGCCGGCCGCCGGGCACCAGCAGGGTCAGCTGCGGGGTCTCGGCCAGCACGTTCACGGCGTGCAGGGACAGCGGCATCACGGTCAGCCGACGGCCTGCCAGCGCGCGGGCCACTTCGAGGCAGGTGGTGCCGCTGTCGACGACGACGGACTCGCCGTCCGCGACCAGACGCGCCGCTGCGGCGGCGATGCGCTGCTTGTTCTCCAGCCCGTCCTGGCTCCGCAGTACGAACGGGGGCTCTTCGCCGCGGAGCAGAAGGCTCCGCGCCCCGCCGCGGTAGCGCTCAAGAACTCCCTGGGCGGACAGGGCCTCGAGGTCGCGGCGGACCGTCATCTCCGACGCCCCGGTGAGCCCCGCGAGCTCCGCGACGCTCATGCGGCCCGCCTCGCGCACGGATTCGGTGATCTGCCTCAGTCGGTCAGTGCCAGCCATAGTCCTATTGAACGGAATATCTGCGTAAATAGCAATGTTTTGAAACTCAACTCTGTTCGTTACGTTTGAATCGTGGACAGGAACCTACGGGCGGGCCGGCCGCCTGGCCACCTTCGCCTACTTCACTTTGAACGGCTTCCTCGTGGGGGATGTGGATCGTCCTCTCCGCGCGGTTCGGGCCCTTCGCCATCCTCCGCTACGGGGCGTTCGCGGCCGCCATCGGCGTCAACGTCTCGCGTGTCGCAGGTCTTGGCTACCTCGGCGCGCTCGCCGGGCCCGGCCATCGGGCCGGTCACCACATTCGTGCCGCTCCACCTCACGTTCTTCCTACCTGTGGCCTTCTGCGTTGTCGTCGGCAGCGTCCGCGGTCTGAGCCTGCCAGGCTCAGATTGAACAGAGAATGCGAGCCAAATGCAGGTGTAAGAACACCATTGATGTTCTGTTTGTTCGAAGATACGGTGTGAGGCCTCTTGAGTTTGACCTCCTGGGGGGACCTGACTTGTCACGAATACTCGCCGCCGATGGCGTCGTGGCCGCTCCGTCCGCAATGCGGTCGGTGTGGAACTCGCCGCTCTACCGCGGCTCAACCGTCGCGCTGTTCCTGTCCGGACTTGGCACCTCGGCCGCCGCCCCGCAGATCACCCTGTTTCTCGTCGACAACCTGCACGTCTCGCTGACCACGGCCGGCCTGTACTACCTGACGAGCATCACCGCCCCGGTCACTGGGTACTTCATCGGCGCACGCTCGGACCGCACGGGGCGACGGCTCGGGCTCTTCCGGCTGTGCGCCGTGGCGGGATTCCTCGGCTGGACCGCCATGGCCCTTTCGACCCAGGTGTGGATGCCCTTCGCGATCAGCGCCGTGGTCCTGGGCTTCTCCGGCGCCGCCGGGTCCCAGCTGTTCGCGGCCGTCCACGACGACCTGCAGGCCACCGCCAGCCCCGTCGGCGACGGGGTCGTCTCGATCGTGCGCATGGCGCTGACGGCCGGATGGATCGTGGGCCCCGTCGCAGGTTCGCTGCTGGCGACCGCCGCCGGCCCGCGCGTGATGCTCGTGGCCACCGGGCTGTGCACCCTCGCGCAGATCGTCCCCATGGGCTTCGCGCGCGACCGCTCGGCACAGCCCGGTGCACAGGCCGAGGCGCAGGCGCAGAAGTCGGACAAGAGCCCCGAACGGCACCTGGGGGTGCGGGCCATGCTGCCCCTGCTCGCCTTCACCGGTCTGTATGTGCTCGTCTACGCCGGAGAGCCGATCAAGTACGGCTACCTCACGATCTACATGCACAACGACATGCACCTGCCGACGGCGGTCAGCGGCACGGTGATCGGCATCCAGCCCCTGATAGAGCTGATCCTGATGCCGGTGGCCGTGGTCGTCGCCCGCCGGATCGGCATGATGCGCCTGATGGTCTTCGGCGCCGCCTTCGGCGTAGGCGCGAATCTCTGCTTCGCCCTGACCGGCAGCGCGGCCGGCATGCTCGCCGGACAGGTCCTCATGGGCGGGGTGTGGGGTGTATTCGCCGGCCTCGGGATCATCGTCGCCCAACGCCTGCTGCCCGAGGCCGTCGCGACGGCCTCGGCCATCTTCATGAGCTCGACCGCCGTTGCCAGCGCTCTCGGTGGGCTGACCGGCGGCCTCGGCGTGGCCCTGCTCGGGCTGCCGCACGTGTTCCTCGCACCCGCCCTCTACGGTCTCGTGGCAACCGTCGGCATCGCCGCCCTCAGCCGTTCCCGGCATGCCGTGGGGTAAGACCTGCGCCATGGCCTGGACCCGACACCCACCCCCGGCCCAGCCCCGGGGCGCCCCTGAACTCCGGCAGCAGCACTCGTCCCACCGGCCACCTGTCACGGGGGCGGCCGTGTCGTGGAGCCGTGCTCCTCTTGCGCAACCGCGCTGTTCGGCCTCGGCTTGGAGCGTGATCCAGTCCTCATTCGGGCTGGCGCCCCTGCCTGGCACCAGGCTGTAGGCCAGCACGCGGAGTTGACGGTCACTGGCATGACGAGGCCCGCGCGACGCTGCAGCTCAGCGGGATAAGGGCAGGGACGTGCCATAACTCGATCCTCTCAAAGAATCGAGTCTCCACCGAACCCCACCGAACCCGGAACGGTTCAACCTGCCATGACCGCATCCATTTGGAACGGCCAGCCAGATCACTCACTCCGTAGTCACTGGAGAGCCGGATGACCGGGAAACCGTCTTGTCCGGTTCGGCGGGAGGCCGCGCGGAACAGGACTCGCCCCACGGCGAGCACCTCACCGCGCGGCCGACCCCACGTCCTGGCTGACCGGCTACCGCCGACTCAACCACCGCTACGAACGCTATTCCCGCAACTACCTAATCCGTTGGTAAGGCCGTCCGACGGGGCTGGAGTCTCGGTGGGCTGTTCGAGTGTGGTGAACGGCTGTGGGTGCTGGGCGGATGTCTTGTCACTACCCGGCGTCGGGGCCTTGAGCGAGAGCGCGACGTCGGGCGTCCTCGCAGCCGCCACCCTCTGCTGCTACAAACGACTCGTCCGCCCCACCACATAGGACACTGTCTAATTGTCGATTCTTCGAGTGAATTCCAGGATTGTGGCTGCGAGTGCTTCAGGAGCCTCCTGTGCGATGAGGTGGCCGACCCCCTCAAGGTGCACTGCGGTGACCTCGCCGGCGGTCACCTGACGGAAGGTCGTCTCGGTGATCCCTCGATGGCCGGCACCCTCAACGGTGAGTACCGGGACTGCAATCGGGTGTGACTCGGCGAGAGCCTTGGTTGCGCCTTCGTCGGAGAAGAGGCCTCGGTATAGGCCCTCCGTTCCTCGCCAGGCGTTCGGGCGCGCGTAGGTTCGAACGAACTCGTCGACGTCTCTTTCGCCGATGGAACCGTCCGTCCCGTTCATCAGCGGGAAGGCCCAGTCGGCCAGGAGCTCGCGCTCATGGCCGGGAAGGAGCATTCCGGGTATGCCCGGAGTGCCGAGGAATCCGACGTGCCAAGAGCCGTGGTTGTTCACGTCGGCAAGAGCCTCGAATCCGAAACCGGCCAGGGCCGTCTCGATTCCAGTGAAGCTGATGACGTCCTCGGGACGCGTTGCTGCGAAGCGGAAGCCGGTGCCGCCGCTGATGTCCTGGCAAACGATGTGAACGGGACCCGCGCCAATGTGCTCGACGAGATGGTGCAGGTCCTCGGCAGCGACCGCCTCGCCGTACTCGGTGTCGGCGTTGCTGGAGTCGCCGAACCCGCGGAGGTCGAGGGCGAAGACCCGGTGAGTCGGCGCGAGCAGCGGAATCAGCTTACGGAACGCCCACCAGGTCTCCGGCCAGCCGTGCACCAGCAGGATCGGTGAGCCGTTGGTGCCGGCGGAGACGTAGTGCAGTTGCGTTCCGTTGATGTCGGCGAGGTGATGCGCGACGCCGGGAAGGGTTGCGCCGAAGGGCGTGGTTGTGGTCACGAGAAGCTCCCGAATAGGCAACCTGGTTGTCAACCAACATAGGCAACCAGGTTGCCCTTGTCAAAGGTGGCCGTATGCTGACTGCATGTCCAGATCAGGCGCCGATCTCGCCCTGCTCCTGCTCGCCGGCTTCCGCACTCTGGCGGATCGAGCCACCGCCGAGCTCGCCGAGCGCGGGTACGAGGACGTACGGTCGGTGCACGACTTTGCCCTCCACTCGATTTTGTCCGGCGCCGACAGTGCTTCCGAACTCGCCCGCAGAATGTCGGTGACGAGACAGGCGGCCGCGAAGACGATCGCCGCACTGGAGGAACGCAATTACGTAGCGCGCCAACCTGACTCGGCCGACCGTCGACGGACGCGACTTCGCGTCACCGAGCACGGACTCGCAATGTTGCAACAGGGCGAAGCGATCTTCGACGAGATGCGTGAGCAGTGGGAGAAACAGGTGGGTACGGCGTCACTCTCGGTACTCGAGGAGGCACTTCGATCGCTGGTTGGTGACGGTGCGATCCGGCTCGATTCACCAGCCTGGATCGCGCGCGACCCGGACGTGTAGCAGGCACTCCTGCGGGTCTGCTGCACGATGCCTTCCTGCCGACGTAGCCGGCGTAGCCGACGTGCTAGCGGCGGTCCTGAACGCGGACGATCCGGGAAGCGGCAAGTGTGCGGTGGGCACCCTGACTTGAAGTTGCGGCCTCTCACGTTCATGCCTCTGTCGAGCCACACCGCGCGGGTGCCGGTGGGCCATCGACGATCGGCCTTCACACAGGTCAAAGCATCGGTGACGCTGGTTGCCAGGCGTTGCAGCATTGTTGGCCGGTGTGGAGACCTTGCCGGGGCCCTGGTGCGCGGGGTGGCGGCCGGGCAGGCTAGTTTGCTCGGATGAGTCTCCTTGATGATGTGGCCGAGCGCGACGGCTGGCGGTGCTGGGTGTGTGACGAAGCGGTCGACTCCGACGAGTCGGTGAACGACCCACGGGGGCCCAGCGTCGACAGCCGGACTGCCGACCGGAAGGCCAAGGTCGCCGAGCGGCTCGCGCACCGCGGATGCAACACCCGCAAAGGCGCGGTCAAGGTGGTCATCGCCTGGCCGGACCACCTGTACGTGGTCGAACCCGCGGCGCTGATCACCGTTGCCGGGAGGCTGGAGCGCAAGGGGGGCCGCGAGATGGTGGGCCGTTGTCCGACCGAGCGGGACGCCCAAGAGGCGGCGGATTGGCTGGTGGACCGGTTCTCCCGACTGGTACCGGGGCTGCCGGTGACCGCCGACATCGAGCCGGGCGGCGGCCAGTTCCTCGTCATCCTGGCCACCGGCCGCCGCTGACCATCACCAGCGCACACTCGCGTCGAGCTGAACCGTCGGCCCACACCGACCTGTCCTGGCACGAGCCGACCCACATTGCTCGCCTGTGCCCAGCTACGGGTCGATGTCGCCGATTGCCGCAGCCATGACTGAGGCCGAACCGGAAACACAGCGCGTGCTCCCCAAAGCCCTCGCCCTGTACGACAAGGGCGTCGGCATCGCCCGTATCGCCAGCCAACTTCCCGTCGGGGCGTTTGTGCAGCCAGCCGCAGTCAGCCACTTTCCTCAGCTTCCCGCGCAGCGCCTGATCCCCCTCACCCTGACTAAGGGCTGTCCCGTAATCCCTGGCGGGCGCACGACGACAGCTGCGGCACCTCGCTGCGTTGTCTGTCGATGAGTGCATCTGTCCTTACGTGGGAGCGACAGGGCCCCCAGCCCCTCAGGAGCGCCAGGTTCAGGCCGAGCCGGTCAAGCCGGGCCTCGCTCCGGCGGGCCCGCCCACCACCGTGAGCAGGTCCACGACGAAGATCAGCGTCGAGCCCGCCGGGATCAACGGAGAGGGTGACTGTCTGCCGTAACCGAGACGCGGGGGAACAATGATCTCGCGCCGGCCGCCGACCTTCATTCCCCTTACCCCCCGATCCCAGCCCTTGATGACCTTGCCACCGCCCACGGCGAACTTGAACGGCCGGTCCCGCTCCCAGGAGGAGTCGAACTCCCTTCCGGACGCGAACGTGACCCCTACATAGTGAACCTGGACGACCCTGCCCGGCTGCGCCTCGGGTCCATCCCCAACCACGAGGTCCCGGATCGTCAACTCGGTGGTCGCGGCACCCTCCGGAACCACGATTCTGGGCTTCGTCAGTTCGCTCATCACGGTCCCATCGCTCGCCACCGGAATCCCTCGCACGGGCCGACCGGACACATGGACATTCCATGTGGCAGGCGATCACGCTACGGCAATGCCCGTGCTTCAAGGTGCACCCCGGGCCCCGGGCCCCGGGCCCCGGCGGCGGGTCAAGGACCGATCGATGCGCGCCCCGGAGTGACAGCCTAGGCACCTTCCCGCCGGACGCAATCCGGGCGGATATCGTCCACCTGCGGCGGAGTGCAGGCGGTGTCCACTACAGGGAAATGGCCATAGCAAGGCTGGCTCATCAGCTGACTGTCAGGAAGAACTTCCCGACCTCAAGGAGTTCCATGTCGTCAGTGGACCGCACTCCGTTCGATCTTGAGGCATCTGAGACCAGGGCGCGTCTCGGGCCGTATTTCGTCTGCGCGTTGCTCAAGGGAGACCCTGACCACAGAAATGAGTCGGTCTACGAAAACGCTGACCACGGCGCGCTTGTGCGTCGGTGGCGTCGGGCTCGCTTTCGTAGGCTGTGCACTGGTCCTGCGGCTGCGGTCGTTGATCCTCGCGGACCGCTCCGGGACCGCCGCGCACTCCACGTGGTGCGTCATCGGAATGACGTCACAGGAGGAGAGATTTACATACACCCAGGTCAGAGGCCATTCTGAGCTCCGCCGAGAGGCTCTTCGGGACCTGGAGCGTCAACCGAGCGTCACGAACCAGATCAACGTCCCGGTGATGAGGCCCATCAGAAAGACGGCTCTGACCGGTTACGTGAAGCCGCGACCAGGAAGACTGCGAAGTGGGCCACGACCGGCCGTCAGGTGTCATGGCAGGGCGCTGTCTGCGTTCGATCCGTCTGCAGGGCAGCCGCGGCGGGAGCTCCAGTGGGGTGCCGGAGGCGAGACCTGTCCAGTTGGTCATCGATCTGCGTAGGCGACGGTCGGATGCCATCGAACCCCGTCAGCGCGGGCCGAGGATGGCAGACGCCGATGTCGACACAGGTCACGGCTGCCGCCCGCTGCCCCGGGACAGGCCGCTCCGTTCTCGGCGGCGCGCACTCTCATGCGCGTCAGCAGTGGCGGATCGGGACCTGACTGTCGTTGGGTACTCGCAGGGCCCCTCGGCGTCCGTACGGCGAGCGCCGGCGGGATCATGCACATGACCTTGACGAGTCAGAACCGGGCCGAAGAGCACTCCGAGGCAAGCATGCGTGACTGCGTTGGATGCCGGGTCCTCGACGTGCTGGCAGACCTGTGTGAAGCACATACAGCCGTCGGCATGATCCTGGCCCGGCTGGACTCCTCGACGGGGACCCGGACCGGGCACGCGCGCGATGCCGGACACCCCCGCACGCCGAGTACATCGGGCGGACGGCAGTTCCGACGTGGCCAGCACCCCGATGGTGTCGTGGCTGCGATGGCTGGATGAGTAGCCTCCGGGAGCACCTGTGCCGTTCGTGTGTGACGTGGAAGAACGAGCCTCATGGCCGTTGTACCGGCTACGGCCGCGGCCAGGCGCCCACGCCGTCCGGGCCGGTGCAGACTGTCACCGCCCAGCCTGCGTAGGCGCCGTCGGGGGATCCAGCTGGCGATCGTGATCCCGGTCGCAGGACGGCTGGGGTTCCCCTACTTGGCGAGCGGCGGCGCGCAGGGCGTGCTCCGCGAAGCGCTGCGAGTGGTGAGTCTCCCAGCCTGTGGAAGACTTGATGGGGGCCGCGACGGGAGCGGATGATCATGAACACTTCGGCGTGGCGGAAGTCCCCCGGTGAAGTCGTGGAACCTACGGCGGATGACGTGGCACGGCTGGTGGTGGACGGTGTCGGCGCGGTGACCGACTGGGGTCCGGTCGCGGAGCGTCTTCTGGGGTACCCGGCTTGTGAAGTCCTCGGCCGACCGGTGGCGGATCTGCTCGCGTCGCGAAGCGGTGCTGATTCCGGGTACGGCGAGGTCATGCTCCGGCACCGCGACGGACATATCGTTCGATGCCGGCTGCTGCTCGGGGGGCAGGAGGGTACGGGTCCTCTTCTGGCCGTGGAGCCGTCGCCGACCGAGCACGTCCCGGCCTCGGACGTCGAACAGGCACTCCTCGAGGCGCTGTTCACCCGCTCTCCCATTGGCTTGATCCTCGTGGACCCTCAGCTGCGGCTGGTGCGCTTCAACGCAGTGGCGGAGGGGATGCATGGCACCCGGGTCCAGGAGGTCCTCGGGCTGCGCCCCACTCAGGCGTGGCCCGAGTTCAGCGGCGAGAAGGTGGAGCAGGTGATGGGCGAGGTCCTCAGGACCGGTGAGCCCGCGATCGCGTTCGAAAAACGCGGGCGGCCGCCCGGCGATCCAGCGCGGGAACACGTCTATTCGGCGTCCGCTTTCCGCCTCCAGGCCCGCGACGGCCGGATTCTCGGGGTAGCCGACGTCGTGATCGATGTCACCGAACGCCACATGGCGGAGCGGCGGATCGCGCTGATGGCGGAGGCCGGTGCGCGGATCGGCACCACCTTGGACCTGCTGCGCACAGCCCAGGAACTGGCGGACCTGGTGGTGCCCCGGCTCGCGGACAGCGTTGCCGTGGACGTCTTGGATCCGGTGCTCGATGGGGAGGAGATCCCGCCCGGTCCGGTCCCGGGAACGGCCGTCCTTCGGCGCGCCGCCTCCTGTTCCCGACGCGCCACTGCCAAGCCCGGGGCCTACGCCCCCGGGGAGATCAGCAGCTATCCGGGAGATGCGCCCGCTTGCCAGGTGCTGGCCGACCACGTGCCACGGCTGGTGCGCGACGTCACCGAAGACAGTGCGTGGGTGGGTAGCGATCCTGTGCGGGGCCGCAAGATGCTGGAGGACGGCGTCCACTCGCTGATGCTGGTGCCCCTCGTCGTCCGCGGTTGCGCCCTGGGATTGGTCTGCTTCTATCGGTGGGGCACGGCGAGGGGCCCATTCGAGGACGACGATCTCGCGCTCGCTGTGGACCTGGCGGGCCGGGCAGCGGTGGCCCTGGACAACGGTCGCCGCTACGTCCGTGAGCGCAACACCGTACTTGCCCTGCAGCAAGGCATGCTGCCCCAGCGCTTCCCCGCCGCCCGGGCCGTGGACTGGGCTCATCACATGGTCTACTCCGGAGCCGGCGGCGACTGGACCGACGTCATTCCTCTTCCCGGGGCCCGCGTCGCACTTGTGAGTGGCAGCGCCCCCGGTCGCGGCGTTCGCACGGCCGCCACTATGGGCCGGCTTCGTGCGGCCGTGCACACCTTGGCCAACCTGGACCTGGCCCCGAACGAACTCCTCGCGCGCCTCGACGACCTGGTCCGCGCTCTGGGCAGGGAAACCGGCGAAACCAGCGCAGACACCCCCGTCGGCGCGACCTGCTTCTACCTGGTCTACGACCCCGTGAACCAGCGCGTCAGCATGGCCTCGGCTGGCCACCCAGCACCGATCCTCGCCCACCCCGACGGCACCGTCTCATCCTCGGTCCCTCCCGCTGGCGAGGCTCTCGGCTGCCCCGGTCCACCGTTCGAGCAGGCTGCCTTGGATCTGCCCGTAGGCAGCCTGATCGTGCTCCACACCCGCGGACTCCTTCAGAAGTTCCCAGCCGGTACCGGGGCGGCCGAGCTGGAACGCCTCGTGGCCTCGCCGACTGGATCCCTGCAGAACCTCAGCCTGGCCCTCACCGAGACGCTGGTGCCGTCGGACCCCGATGAGGACGCGGCCGTCCTCGTGGCCCGCACCCGCCCCCTGGACCCGGACAGTGTCGCCGTCTGGGATCTGCCGCCCGACCCGGCCGCCGTCGCCACCGTCCGCAAACTGGCCACCCGCCAACTGGCCGCCTGGGGGCTCGTGGAGGAAGTCGCGTTCGCCACCGAACTGATCGTCAGCGAACTCGTCACCAACGCCATCCGCTACGCCGCACCTCCCATCCGGCTACGCCTCATCCGCGATGGGGCCCTCACCTGCGAGGTGTCGGACTCCAGCAGCACTGCCCCCTTCCTGCGGCACGCGCGCACCACCGACGAGGGTGGTCGGGGCCTGCTGCTGGTCGCCCAGCTCGCCGAACGCTGGGGAACGCGCTACCAGGAACGAGGCAAGATCGTCTGGGCCGAGCAGCCGATCACGCCATAGCGCGGCCTCCTTGCGGGCGATCTCGGCGGCCTGCCGGCGAGGTTGCGGGTGGGCACCGGGTCTCGGCCGACGACGGAACCGGAATCGCATCAATGTGAGGGGTGACTCCCTGGGGGGGGAGGCCCCCAAAGGCCTGGCTTGCAGAGGGGCTCCGTGGTCAGATCGCCATCTCGGGGACCTTGGAGGATTCGGTGGTGTGGTGGCTGGGGCGGGGTGCGTTGACCGCGAGGAGGGAGATCAGGGCGGACAGGACGAGGAAGCCGACCGCCCACGGCGCCCCGCAAGCACCCCTCCTTCACCGGTGGAGTTATCCGCTCCGCTCGGTCCATGCGGCGACAAACGTCGGGAAATCCCGGTCCGCAGGGCCTTTTGCCAGCGCAGTTGCATGTCTTCGTGGGCGGCGGCCCGGCCGAGTGAGGCGTACGCCCCTGCCCGCCGACACTCAGCTCCTGATCAGCAGCTGCAGCTCGAAGGAGTACCGCGATGCCCGGTAGTAGTGGTTCGCGTACTCGACCGCCCGTCCCGTCGTGTCGTATGCGACCCGCCGCATGGTGAGCAGCGGCGCGCCCTCCGGCTCGTGCAGGAGCAACCCCTCCTCAGCGGTGGCGCTGCGGGCGCCGATCGTCTGGCGGGCGCTGTGCGGCGCCGTGCCCGCCGCGCCCATCAGGCGGTACAGGCCCGTCTTCGCCAGCTGATCCGCACTCAGCCCCGCCACGTCCGCCGGTATGTGGTTGCGAAGTACGGCGAGTGGCTCCCCGTGCGCCAGGCGCAGGCGCTCCACCCGGGTCACCGGCTCGCCCTCCGCCACCCCCAGCGCGGCGGCGACCTCCGCGTCTGCCGCTGTCGCGCAAACATCGAGAACTCGGGTCGCCGGGCACTGGCCGGCAGACTCCAGATCGTCGTAGAGACTGCTCAGTTCGAGGGGCCGCTTGACCTGGCTGTGCACCACCAGGGTGCCCACCCCGCGACGGCGGACCATGAGGCCCTTGTCGACCAGCGCCCTGATGGCCTGGCGTACGGTGGGCCGGGACAGGCCCAAATCGGCGGCGAAGGCTACCTCGTTACCCAGCAGGGAGCCGGGCCGCAACCTGCCCTGCTCGATGGCCTGTTCCAGCTGTTGGGAGAGCTGGTAGTAGAGCGGGACCGGACTGGAGCGGTCGACGCCGAGGAGAAGGTCCGACACCTCCGCGCGCTCGGCGGTGGACTTTGGTCTCATGTGTAGACACTACAAGACCCTTTACTTAATTGTTAAGACATTAGCTCTTCACGTCATTGTGAATCACATGGCAGGGTCCGGGTACTTCACCGAGGAGACCCCATCCATGAATGTGCTGACCAGACGTGCAATGGCGCTCACTGGCGCCGTCTCCCTGACGCTGATCCTGGCCGCCTGCGGCGGCTCAGGCGATGACGCCGGGGGCTCCAACTCCCTTACGATCACGGCCAACGCGATCTCTGGCGGCAAGAACGCCGCGCAGGCGGACTGGATCGAGAAGTGGGTCATCCCGCAGTTCACCAAGGCCCAGAAGGCCAAGGGCGTCGACGTGAAGGTGACGTTCCGACCGAGCGGCGTGGACGACGAGCAGTACAAGACCAAGCTGGCCCTGGACCTGCAGTCGGGCTCCGGACCGGACGTATACGACATCGACGGAATCTGGGTCGGCGAGTTCGCCCAGGCCGGGTACATCAAGCCGTTGAACAACGTTGTCAAGGGTGCTTCCAGCTGGGACGGCTGGAAGCAGATCCCGGATTCCGTGCAGCAGCTGGCGACCTTCGAGGACAAGCTCTACGGCATACCCGGCGGCAGCGACGGCCGGGTGATCTACTACAACAAGGAGCTGTTCAAGCAGGCCGGTCTGCCCGCGAAGTGGCAACCCACCAGCTGGGACCAGATCATCGAGGCCGGCGAGAAGCTGAAGTCGGTCAAGGACGTCACCCCGATCCAGCTCAACGCCGGCACCGCCATGGGTGAGGCCACCACCATGCAGGGCTTCCTGCCGCTGCTGGCCGGCACCGGCGAATCGGCCTGGGCCGATGGCAAGTGGACCGGCGCCACCCAGGGTGTGAAGGACGCCCTGAACCTGTACAGCGAGATCTACGGCGACAAGCTGGGCGACCCGCTGCTGCAGAAGGAGGCCAAGGGCCGCGACAAGTCCTTCGCCGAGTTCGCCGCGGGCAAGGTGGGCATGCTGCTCGAGGGCGACTACTTCTGGCGCAGTGTGATCAACCCCAAGGGCGGCGTCGCCCCAATGGAGAAGCGCGACGAGGTCGTGGGCTACGCCAAGATCCCGGCCATGTCGGCCGGCTCCGGCGTGAACGGCCAGGACTTCGTCTCCTACTCCGGCGGCGGGGTGCAGACGATCAACCCGAAGAGCAAGAACACCGACCTCGCCTTCGAGCTGATGAAGTTCATGAACTCGGCCGACGCCATCAAGAAGCAGTTGGCCGGCGAGGCCCGGATCACCGCTCGCACCGACGTGAACGACGAGGTGCTGGCGGGCGACCCGATGCTGAGCTTCGTCTCCAAGGACGTCCTGCCCGTCACCTCATTCCGCCCGCCGCTGGCGGAGTACGCACAGGTCTCCACGCTGCTGCAGGAGGCCACGGCCGCGGTGGTCGACGGCAAGAGCCCGGAGCAGGCGGCGGCCGACTACGCGAAGAAGCTGGAAGGGGCCGTGGGCGGTGCCGGCAACATCAAGTCCTGAGCTCGAAGCCGGAACACCGGCGAAGAGCGAGGACGTGGAGCGGCGCCCGGAGGCACCGGGCGCCCCCTCCAACCGTGTCCAGGCCGGCGGCGATGCCGCCGGCCTGGGCCGGGCCCGCGCCACAGCGTTCATCGTCCCGGCGATGCTGCTGATCGCGGCCTTCCTCCTGTTCCCGGCGATCTGGACCATCTACCTCGGCCTCACCGACTACCGGCTGACCGGGCTCGCCGCGGCGAACCCGCAGTTCGTGGGGCTTGACAATCTCCAGAACGCGCTGAGTGACGACCGGTTCGGCAACTCCATGTGGCTGACCGTCGAGTACGTCATCGGCTCGGCCGTCATCGGCCAGGTGCTGCTCGGCTTCGCCGTCGCGTGGGTGATGCGCGAACGGCGCGGGGCGCTCCGCCGCCTCGTCGAGTCGCTGCTGCTGCTCGCCTGGGTGCTGCCCGGCTCCGTGGTGGCGTTCCTGTGGATCGCCCTGCTGGACCGCGACAGCGGCACACTCAACGCCCTGCTCCAGACGCCTGGCACGGGCTGGCTGCTGGAGTACCCGATGGCGTCGATCATCGTGTTCAACATCTGGCGGGGTGCCGCCTTCTCAATGATGCTCTATGCGGCAGCCATCGGGAACGTGCCGCCGTCGCATCTGGAGACCGCCCGGCTGGCCGGTGCCTCCACCTGGCAGCAGCTGCGCGATGTGGTGATCCCGCGGATCAAGGGCCATATCCTGACGAACCTGCTGCTGATCAGCCTGTGGACGTTCAACGACTTCACGCCGTTCATGCTCACCGCCGGCGGCCCGGACGACAAGACCGAGATCATGCCGGTCTTCATCTACAAGCTCGCACTCAACAGCGGCGAACTGGGCTTCGGCGCGGCGATCTCGGTGCTGATGCTGCTCTTCAACCTGATCATCGCGCTGTTCTATGTGCGGATGCTCAGGTCGCGGAAGGACGATGCCGCATGACCGCCACTGACATCAAGGCGACCAGGCGGGGTGCCGCCGAGCATGGGGCCGCTGTGACGCAGGCCCGGCGCGTGCTGCGGCACGCCGGCTTCTACACGTTCATCTGCCTGCTGATCGCGTTCTTCGCACTGCCGCTGCTGTGGCTGCTCGCGGCCCCGTTCGACTCGGCACCCGGCGTCACCGTCTCACTGCCCGACTTCACCCTGCGGAACTTCCAGGTGCTGGCGGACAACCCGTACGCGCTGCGTTCACTGGGCAACTCGGTGATCCTGGCCGGTGGCACGGGCGCGCTGACGCTGCTGTTCTCCGCGCTGGCCGCCTATGCGCTGAGCCGGGTGAAGCTGCCGGGCCGGGACATGCTGTTGTACGTCCTGCTCCTGCTGTCGTCGATCGTGACCGGTACGGCGGCCATGGTGCCGCTGTTCAACCTGGCCTTCGAGCTGCATCTCATCGACTCCCAGCTCGGCGTGATCCTGATCCTCACCGGCGGCATGCTGCCCAGCGCCATCTTCATCCTGAAGGACTTCATGGACGGCACGCCGGTGTCGTACGAGGAGTCGGCGCGGGTCTTCGGCGCCTCACCGCTGCAGATCGTGCGCCATATCGTCGTGCCGCTGGTGCGGCCGGGTCTGGCGACCATCGCGGTCTGGTCGGTGGCGCAGGTGTGGGGCAACTTCCTGGTCCCGTTCCTGCTGCTGCGCTCGCCGGAGAAGTCCCCGGCCGCGGTGGTGATGTACACCTTCTACACCGAGGGCGGGCAGCCGAACCTCGCGCTCATCTCCACCTACTCCCTGCTCTACTCCCTTCCGGTGGTCCTGATGTTTCTCTTCGTCAGCTCCCGGTACGGATTCCGGTTCCACGGAGGTATCAAGCGCTGATGGCATCTATCACCATGGGCGAACTCGTCAAGGTCTATCCAGGCGGAGTACGCGCGCTGGACTCGATCGGCCTGACGGTCGAAGACGGCGAGTTCTTCGCCTTGCTCGGGCCATCCGGCTGCGGCAAGACCACCCTGCTACGTACCATCGCCGGCCTCGAAGCCTCCAGCGGCGGCTCGATCCAGATCGGCGACCGGGATGTGACGAACACGGCGCCCGGGCAGCGGGATGTGGCGATGGTCTTCCAGGACTACGCCCTGTTCCCGCACATGACGGTCACCGAAAACATCGCCTATCCGCTGCGCATCAAGAAGGTCCCGACGGCCGAACGTACGGAGAAGGCCGCCGAGACGGCCGCCGAGCTGGGCCTGAGCGACTATCTGGCACGCCGCCCCGGGCAGCTGTCCGGCGGGCAGCAGCAGCGCGTGGCGCTGGCCCGGGCGATGGCGTGCCATCCGAAGGTCTTCCTCTTCGACGAGCCCCTGTCCAATCTCGATGCCCGGATGCGCCTGGAGGCCCGTACCTTCCTCAAGCGCCTCCAGCGTGAACTCGGCGTCACCACCGTCTTCGTCACCCACGACCAGGCCGAAGCGCTGGCGCTTGCCGACCGGATCGCGGTGATGGAGGGCGGCCGGATCCGCCAGCTGGGCACGCCGAAGGAGGTGTTCCACCGGCCGGCCAACACCTTTGTGGCCTCGTTCATCGGCTCCACCCCGATGAACCTGCTGGACGCGGTGGTGTCCGGCGGGAACCTGGTCATCGGCGATCAGCAGCTGCCGGTGCCCCCCGAGTACGCGGGCGGTGCGCTGGGCGACGGGGAGAAACTGGTCCTCGGTATCCGTCCGGAGTACCTCTCGTACTCCACCGAGCCGGTCCAGGACACCTTCTCCGGCGAGGTCACGGTGATCGAGAACCTGGGCAGCGCCCAACTGGTGACGCTGCACGGCGGGGCGGGCTTCGTCCAGGTCGTCGTCGACGAGGAGGTCTTCGTCAAGGCCGGCGACAAGGGCTATGCGATACCACGCACCGACCGGGTGCTGCTGTACCGCGACGGCGACCTCATCGACGCCGGAGGCGACGCCGCGGCCAAGGATGCCGCCGGCCGTGAGGAGGGAGCCGCCGCATGACCGTCACCACCACCGTCCACCGCGGCCGCTGGTCGCTGGGGGACCGGCTGGAGCTGATGCTCCGGGAGCTTCCCTTCGAGGTGGCTCCCGGAGCGGCGGCGGTCACCGTCGAGCTGGAATTCGACCGCGAGCAGGGCGTGCTGGACCTGGGCTGTCTCGGCGCGGACGCCTTCCGCGGCTGGTCGGGCGGCGCCCGCGATACCTACACGGTGGCCGTGGACTGGGCGACGCCCGGCTATCTCAAGGGCGAGCTGGAGCCCGGCCTCTGGCACGTACTGCTGCGGCTGCACCGTATCCCGCCAGACGGCCTGGACTACGAGGTGCGGGTGACCACCTCGACAACCCGCCCCGCCCCCCTGCCCCCGCCCGCCGCGCCGAAGCCGGTGGGCGGACGGCCGCCCGCCCGCGAGCGCCGGGATATCCCGGCGTCCGGCGAAATGCTCTGGTACGCCGGCGACTTCCACAGCCACACGGTGCACAGCGACGGCGCCCTCACCGTTCCCGAGTTGGCCTGGCTGGCTTGCGACGAGGGTCTGGACTTCCTCACCGTCACCGACCACAACACGGTCAGCCACCACCCGGAGCTCCCGGCCGTGGGAGCCCGCTACGGCATCAGGCTACTCCCCGGCCAGGAGGTCACCCGCGACGAGGGGCACGCCAACGTCTTCGGCGACATCGGCTGGGTGGACTTCCGTCAGCCCGCCGACTCCTGGTACGAGCACGCCCGCACCCATGGCGGCGTCATGTCCCTGAACCACCCGCTGGGCAGCGACTGCGCCTGGCGATTGCCGCTCGCCGACCGGCCCCGGCACGCCGAGGTCTGGCACTCCGGCTGGTTCGACCGCCGCTGGGGGGCGCCGCTGTCCTGGGCCCAGGCATGGCGGCCTGATGTCATCGCCATCGGCGGCAGCGACTTCCATCGCCACGGCAACGACGGGCGGCCCGGCTCCCCCACCACCTGGCTGCTCGCCGAAGACGACAGCCCCGCAGCCCTGCTCGCTGCCCTGGCGGCCGGCCGTACGGCGGTCTCCGCGGGCCCCGGTGCGCCCCTGCTGCTGCGGCTCGGGGACGAACTTCTCGCGCTCGGCGCCGAAGGCACCGCACTCATCCGCCCCGACGGACGGCGCGAGCTCGTCCACGCGGACCGCACCACCTTTCCCGCTGAGAGCGGGCTGCACCGTCTGGAAAGTTACGAGAACGAGGTAATCGCACTGTGTCAGTGAACATCCGGGTGGCGAACGCACCGGTCAATTTCGGCATCTACGCGGCCGACAGAGCCCCGTTCACCGCCACCGAGCTGCTGAGCGCCCTGGCCGAGGCGGGCTACGAAGGCATCGACTCCGGCCCGATCGGCTATCTGGGCACGGTCGACACCCTCCCGGGCCGGCTCGCGGACGCCGGCCTGGCCCTGGCGGGCGGCTGGATCGACCTGCGCTACGGCGCCGAGGACGGCTTCAGCGCCGACCAGGCCGGTCTTGAGGCGGCCCTCGATGTCTTCACCGCCGTTCCCGTCCCCGACCCGGTCTTCGCTCCGCGCCCCACCCTTGCCTGCCCGGACAACGCCGAGCGGATGGCCCGCCCGGGCATCGCCTACGGCACGGTCGAGGACTGGGCGGGCTTCGCCGCCCGCGTGCAGCGGGCCGCGGACCGGTGCCGGGAGCGTGGTCTGGAGCCGGTGTTCCACCACCACCTGGGTACCGATGTGGAGAGCGCGCAGGAGGTCGAGAAGCTCCTCGAGGCCACCGATGTCTCGCTCTGCCTCGACACCGGCCACCTCTATCTGGCCGGCGGCGACCCGCTGGCGGCGCTGCGCGACTGGGCGCCCAGGATCAAGCAGGTGCATATCAAGGACGCCTCCCGCGAGGCCGTGGAGCGCACCCGCGCCGCGGGCGGCGACTTCGCCCAGGCGGTACGCGACGGTGCCTTCCCCGTGCTCGGCACGGGCGAGATCGAGATGACCGAGGTCGTGGCCGTACTGCAGGAGACCGGCTACACCGGCTGGGCCGTGATCGAGCAGGACGCACCCGAGACGGGCCGCGAGCCCACCGGCCTTCTCGCCGACCAGCGGACCAACCGTGAGGCGCTGCGAAAGGCGGGCCTGTGACGACCGACCGCGTCCGGGTCGCGGTGGCCGGCCTCGGCACCATCGCCCAGACCATCCATCTGCCCCTGCTGGAACGCCTCGGCAGCCGCTTCACACTCTCCGCCGTCGCGGACGTCTCGCCGTCCGTGGCCGAGCGGACCGGGGAGCGCTACGGTGTCCCGGCCGAGCGCCGCTTCACCAGCGTCGACACCATGCTTCAGGCGGGCGGCTTCGACGCCGTACTGCTGCTGACCTCCGGCACCCACGCCCCGGCCACCGCCGACGCGCTGCGCCGCGGCTACCACGTGCTGGCCGAGAAGCCTCTCGGCTATGCCCAGCAGGAGATGGCCGAACTGGAGGGCCTCGGCGAGGAGCTGACGGCCCGGCTGATGGTCGGCTATATGAAGCAGTACGACCCGGCAGCGCAGCGGCTGACCGCGCTGGTCGAGGAGGCCGGCGGCCCCGCCGCGATCCACCACATCGACGTGACCGTGCTGCACCCCTCCCCGCAGTCGCAGCTGGCCTTCGCCCAGCTGCCGCCGCCCGCCGGCGACGTCTCCCCGGAGCTGCTGGCCGAGCTGCGCGCCGCAGGGGACAAGCCACTGCGCACCGCCCTCGGCGAGGAGGCGCCCGCCGCGCTGCGAGAGCTGTACGGCATCATCACGAACAGCGTCTGCCACGAGTTGTCCCTGATCCGGCTGCTCGCCGGGCCTCCGGCCACCGTCGACCACGCCGTGATGTGGCCCGCCAGGAACGCGGGCCCCGGCGACGCGCCGTCCCTCGAGCTCTCCGGCGAACTGCGGGGCGGCGGCCGGTACGGCATCCGCTGGCTCTACCAGCCCAACTACCCGGCCTACCGGGAGACAGTGGCCGTACACCACGCCACGGGCAGCGCGGAGCTGGTCTTCCCGGCCCCGTATTTCCTCAACGCCCCTACCCTGCTGATCGCGACGACGGGCCGCGAGGAGCAGCAGACACGTACCGAGTTCCGCTCCCCCGTGAGCGGCTTCGAGGCCGAACTGACCGCCTTCCACCGGCTCGTGACCCAGGGCGTACCGCCCCTGTCGGGGGTCCCCGACGCGGCCGCCGACATCGCCTTCGCACAAGCGGCCGTCCGTCGCCTCGCCGACCGTGACGGCCTGACCACCGCCGGGGAGTCCGCGCATGAGTGACAGCCATGAGCTCGTAGTAGTCCCGCACACCCACTGGGACCGCGAGTGGTATCTGCCCTTCCAGCGTTTCCGGCTGCAGCTGGTGGCGCTGCTGGACGAGCTGCTGGACCGGATGGAGGCCGACCCGCGCCACCGGTTCACCCTGGACGGACAGATGGCTGCGGTGGACGACTATCTGGAGGTACGCCCGGAGGCCCGCGAGCGGGTGACGGCGCTGGTGAAGTCCGGGCGGCTCGCCGTCGGTCCGTGGGACATCCTGATGGACGAGTTCCTGTGCTCCGGTGAGCAGGTCGTCCGCAATCTGGAGCGCGGGATCCGCCGCTCCGGGGAGCTGGGCGGCACGATGCCCGTCGGCTATCTTCCGGACATGTTCGGCCATATCGCGCAGATGCCGCAGATCCTGCGCGGCGCGGGCCTGGACCACGCCTGCGTCTTCCGCGGCGTGCCCGGCGCCGTCACGTCGGACACCTTCGCCTGGGTTTCCCCCGACGGCACCGCGGTGCGCACCCGCTACCTCCCGGCCGGTGGCTACGGCAACGCCGCGGGCCTGCTCGCCGACCGCGGCGCGGTGGCCGAGCGGCTGCGGGAGCTGCATGAGCGGATGAGCGCCTGGACGCTGCCGGAGAGCGGGCCACTGCTCGGCATGTACGGCTCGGATCACACCGCGCCGGCGACCGACGCCCCCGACCTGTTGGCCGCGGCGGGCAAGGAGACGGGCATCGGAGTGCGGCTGGCCACCCTGGCGGCGTTCTTCGAGGGGCTGCCCGCTGGTACCGACGGCCTGCCGCTGGTGCACGGCGAGCTCCGCAGCCACGCCCGCGCGAACATCCTGCCCGGCGTCAACTCCATCCGCCCGGAGCTGAAGCGGGCGATGAGCCACGCGGAGCGCTGGGTCGAGCGCTACGCCGAGCCGATGGCCGCGCTCTACGGCGACGGCGGCGAGCAGCGGTTCCTGGACATGGCCTGGCAGCGGCTGATCGCCGTCAGCTGCCATGACTCGGTCACCGGCTGCGGCTGCGACGAGACCGCCGTCCAGGTCAGCGCCCGGATGGCGGAGGCCGAGCAGCTGGGCCAGGCGGTGTGCGATCTGATCGGGCAGCGCCGGGCGGCGGCCGTCCCGCAGGACGCGCTGCTGGTCTTCAACCCCTCGCCGCGACAGCGCTCCGGCGTGGTCTTCGCCGAGGTCGACCGGCCGGGTGTGGCTGTGCTCGCCGACGACCGGGACCTGCCGGCGGAGGTCGCGCTCACCCGTATCCACGGAACCGAGCTGTACGGGCGGCACGTCGCCTCCTGGTCGCTGAGCGAGGACGGCTCGACGCTGACCTTCGCTGTGGCCCGCCACGAGTCGGCCGCCTTCGATGTTGCCGAAGTGCGCGAGGCGCTCGGCGAGGGCTGGCGTGAACGCCGCCTGCGGGTGCGTATCCTCACGTCGCCCGGCGAAAAGGTGCCCGTCTGGGCCGAGGTCCCCGCGCTGGGCTACGCCGCTGTGCGGACGCCGGACCAGGGCTCGCCCGCCGACGCCGCGCTGCCGCCGAACGACGTGCGCTGCGACGGCCGGGTGCTGGACAACGGCCTGGTACGGATCGAGGTCGCCGGCGACGGCACCTTCAGCCTGACCGGCGCGGACGGCACCACGACCGCCGGCCTCGGCTCGCTCGTCGACGGCGGCGATCTGGGCGACACCTACAACTACGCCCCGCCGGCCGCCGATGTACTGGTTGCCGAGCCCGAGTCGGTACGGATCACGCGCACCGCCGGCTCCCCGCTCTGCGCCGCGCTGGAGGTCGAGCGGCGCTACAGCTGGCCCGCCGCCGGCGACTTCGCCGTGGACGGCCGCTCGGCCGGCACCGAGCCAGTCACCGTCACCCTGCGCGTCGAACTGCGCGCCGCCGAGCCGTACGCCCGGATCGGTGTCGAATTCGACAACCGCTGCGACGACCACCGGCTGCGCCTGCACCTGCCACTGCCGGAGCAGGCCGAGTCCTCCTTCGCCGAGGGCCAGTTCGCGGTGGTCGAGCGCGGTCTGACCGCGGAGGGCGGCGGCGGAGAGTACCCGCTGCCGACGTTCCCCGCCGCGGGCTTCGTCGCGGCGGTCGGGCTCGCGGTGCTCCTGGACGAGTACAGCGAGTACGAGCTGGTGGAGGAAGGCCGCGAGCTGGCGCTCACCTTGCTCCGCTCGTCCGGCCAGATCTCCCGCAACCGGATCCCGCTGCGCGACGAGCCGGCCGGCCCGCAGGTGCCGACGCCGGGTGCGCAGAGCCGCGGCCTCCGCTCAGTATCGCTGGCCCTTCTGCCGTACGCCGGTGCCTGGACCTCGGCATCGGATGCGGTGCTGCGGGCGGCGGAGGAGTTCCGACACGGCCTGTACGCCGTCCCGGGCGCGGCCGAGGTGTCCGCGCCGCTGCCGGAGCCGGAGTGCGGTCTCGCAGTCGAGGGCCCCGGCGTGGTGCTGACCAGCGCCCGCGAGCGGGACGGCTGGAGCGAGGTGCGCGTCGTCGCCGAGGGCGGCGCGGACACTGTGGCCGTGGTCGAAAGCGGCTTCACCCGGGCCCGGCGCTGCGATCTGCTGGGCCGCCCCGGCGAGGTGCTGCCCATGGACGGGGGCGTGCTGCGGCTGCCGCTTCGCGCCTGGGAGATCGCGACCGTACAGCTGGGCCACTGAGTGGCCAGTACCGCCCTGCCGGAGGAGACATGAACGCAAACCAGGCGCCGGAAACACCTTTCGACGTGATCACCATGGGTCGCATCGGTGTGGACATCTACCCCCTGCAGACCGGCGTACCGCTGCCCGCGGTGGAGTCCTTCGGCAAGTTCCTGGGCGGATCGGCCACCAATGTGGCGGTCGCCGCCGCGCGGCTCGGCTGCCGCGCGGCGGTGATCAGCCGCACCGGGCGAGACCCGTTCGGCGACTACTGCCGCCAGGCGCTGACCGAAGAGTTCGGCGTGGACGCGCGGTGGGTCACGGAGGTGCCGGAGTACCCGACCCCGGTCACCTTCTGTGAGATCTTCCCGCCCGATGACTTCCCGCTGTACTTCTACCGGCAGCCGAAGGCGCCGGATCTGGAGATCCACTCGAAGGAGCTGAGCCTCGCCGCGATCTGCGCGGCCCGGATCTTCTGGATGACCGGAACCGGGCTCTGCGAGCAGCCCAGCCGCACGGCGACCCTGGCGGCCCTGGCAGCCAGGAGCGATGCGCGTACGGCGAAGGAGGCGGGCGCCGCGCAGACCGCCACCATCTTCGAACTGGGCTGGCGCCCGATGTTCTGGCACTCCGGTCCCGAGGAGGCGCGCGCGTACTACACGCAGGCACTGCGCCACGCCACGGTCAGCGTCGGCAACCTTGAGGAGTGCGCGCTCGCCACTGGCGAGCGCGAGCCCCGTGCCTGCGCCGAGGCGCTGCTCGCCGCCGGGGTCGAGCTGGCCGTCGTCAAACAGGGCCCCAAGGGCGTCCTGGCCGTGCACCGGGACGGCACAGAGGCCGAGGTCCCGCCGCACCCGGTCGAGGTGGTCAACGGGCTTGGCGCGGGTGACGCGTTCGGCGGGGCCCTGTGCAACGGCCTGCTGTCGGGCTGGGACCTGACGGCGATCATGCGCTACGCGAACGCGGCCGGCGCCCTGGTCGCCTCCCGCCTCGCCTGCTCCTCCGCGATGCCGACCACCGCCGAGGTCGACGCGCTTCTCAGCTCCGCTGAGGTGCCGGGGTGAAAGCTCCTTGGCTCCGCCCCCAGACCTCCATGGGAGCAAGGCGGTTGCGGCAGCGCGTAGGCAGATGACTCCTTCAGCACCGCAAGTCAGAAAGAGAAACTCTCAGTTGAGCCTCACTATCTCCGACCTCACCGCCGTGCGATCGAGCCACCCCGAAGCGATCGCCGAGGCCGCCGCCCGGCGGGTCCGCCGCCCGCTGGTGGGCGACGGCGGACGACTGATGATCGTCGCGGCCGACCATCCGGCGCGCGGAGCCCTCGCCGTCGGGGGACAGCGGCTCGCCATGGCCAACCGCAACGAGCTGCTCGACCGCCTCACCATCGCCCTGTCCCGGCCGGGCGTGGACGGCGTGCTCGCCACCGCCGACATCCTTGACGACCTGCTCCTGCTGGGCGCCCTCGACAACAAGGTGGTGCTGTGCTCGATGAACCGGGGCGGGCTGGCCGGCTCGTCCTTCGAGCTGGACGACCGGTTCACCGGCTATCGCCCGCAGGACATCGAGCGGCACCGCTTCGACGGCGGCAAGCTGCTGCTGCGGATCGACTACGACGACGCCGGCTCGCTGGCGACCATGGAGTCGGCGGCTCGGGCGATCGACGAGATGGCGGAGCGGCGGCTGCCGGTCTTCGTCGAGCCGTTCATCTCGCGGCGCGTGGACGGCCGGGTGTGCAACGACCTCAGCGGCGAGGCCGTCGCCACCGCGATCGCGGTGGCCTCCGGCCTTGGCGGCACCTCGGCCTACACCTGGCTGAAGCTCCCGGTCACCGCCGATCTTGACGACATGGCCGAGGCGGTGGAGAGCTCCACACTGCCCGCTGTGGTGCTGGGCGGCGAGGTCAGCAGGGAACAGGACGCCACCTACGAGAAGTGGCGCAGGGCGCTTTCGCTGCCCACCGTGCGCGGACTGGTCGTGGGCCGCTCCCTGCTCTATCCGCCGGACGGCGACGTGGCGGCGGCGGTCGACACGGCCGTCGGGCTGCTTTGACCGGATCAGGACCAGGAGAGGCTGACAACATGACGCTGGATCCATATGTTCCGGCGGGAAGCGCGGCGCGCGGACCGTATCTGATGGGACATCAGCCCACAGCGCGTGGGCTGGGAGCACTCCTCGCTGCGGGTGCTTGGGCTGGCGCCCGCCACCGAGCACACGTTCGCCACCGGCGACAGCGAGTGGATCGAACGACACCCTGCGCCCCGTCTCCCGCTACTTCGACCGGATCACCCGCCCCGAGGCGCTGATCCCGGCCGCCCTGCAGGCGATGCGGGTGCTCACCGACCCGGTGGAGACGGGCGCCGTGACCCTCGCCCTCCCGCAGGACGTGCAGGCGGAAGCCTTCGACTGGCCCCAGGAGTTCTTCGCGGAGCGGGTCTGGCAGGTGCGCAGGCCCGCGCCCGAGCCGCGGGCGGTCGCCGAGGCCGCGGCGGCGGTAAGGGCCGCACGCCGTCCCCTGATCGTCGCCGGCGGTGGTATCCACCACAGCGAGGCCGAGGAGGCGCTGCGCGTCCTGGTCGACGCCACCGGCATCCCGGTCGCATCCACCCAGGCGGGCAAGGGCTCCCTGCGCCACGACCACCCCGCCGACCTGGGCGGTATCGGCCACACGGGCACCGAGGCGGCCGACGCCGTCGCCCGTAAGGCCGACCTGGTGATCGGCGTCGGCACCCGCTACTCGGACTTCACCACCTCGTCGAACACCCTCTTCGCGGCGCCGGACGTCCGCTTCGTGGGCCTCAACGTCGACGCGCGCGACGCCCATAAGCTGGCCGGACTTGGCCTGGTCGCCGACGCCCGCGAGGGCCTGTCGGCGCTCACCGGGGCCTTGGCCGGCTACCGGGTGGACGAGGCGTACCGGGCCCAGTATGCGGCGGCGAAGGCGCGCTGGGAGCCGGTGATCGAGGCCGCGTACGCCGCCCCGGACGGCGCGGCCCGGCCGACCCAGGCGCAGGTGCTTGGCGCGCTGGACGCGGTGGTCGGCGAGCTGGATGTCGTCATCAACGCGGCCGGGTCGATGCCCGGCGATCTGCACAAGCTGTGGCGGGCGCGCTCGCCACGCCAGTACCACGTGGAGTACGGCTACTCCTGTATGGGCTACGAGATCCCGGGTCTCCTGCGGGTCAGCTACCGGGCCTACGACCCTTACCGGTTCGTGTCGGAGGAGGAGCCCTTCACAGAGCTGTAATCCGTAATCCCGGTCGGCATCGGGCCTGGTTCGGGCCACGCCACGGAGAGGCCATCCCCGCCGACAGCAGGGCCGACGGTGAAACGGAACGGCAACCGGGCCCGCCGCTCAACGAGGTCGAAGCCGAGCCGCAGGAGGTGGACCGTGTCGGGGGCACCCTCATGGTCGGTGGTGTGCACCGTTTCGACGTGCGGGACACAGCCTTCCGGTAGGCCGATGTGGGCCTGTGCCGCGGTTCCGGTCCACACCGCCCCGTCCGCGCGGAGTTCGGGGCGCAGCCGGCTGACGAACACCTCCTCCAGCGGCACCGGCCGTTCTGCCTCCACCTCGTCGACGAGCAGCAGTTCCCCGGTGTCGCGGTGCCAGGAGAAGGTTCGGCGCAGCGCTGTCAAGCCGTTCACCTCGTAAGCGCTGGCGAGGTCGAGGGTCAAGTCCGCGCCGTGCGCGTGGAGGTGGAGCTTCAGGACCCGGGCCGCACGGGCGCCGCCCGCGGACTGCTCGCGCGCGTCGACGCGGGGAACGGAGTGCGCGCGCGAGGAGGCGTGCAGGAATGCGTAGCGGGTGGCCTCGTCGAAGTACCCCTTGCGGTACTCGCCGGCGCCCAGGTCGGCGAGCAGCACCTCACCCCGGGCCGCCAGTACGAACTGGCCGAGGTCGTTGTGGTTGTGCGGCTCGGCGTTGTGGCCGCCCTTGGCCGCGAAGGCCACGCCCTGTCCCCGGTCGACCAGCCAGGCGAGGTCGGGGAGGTACGCCGTGGGCGGCTCGGGTTCCGGCGCGGGGGCGGGGCCCGGGGCGCCCCAGCGCAGGGTTCGGGAGAGGTCGGCCCAGTCCCGTGAGAGGTCCGCCCCGCTGTCCGTGGCCTCCACGGCCTCGGCGGGGACCCGGACCCCGAGCCTCCGCGCGAGCTGTCGGGCGAGACCGGCGGGCACGCGAGACCGTTCCTCCCCGTCCGAGAAGGCGGGGAACAGCCCGCCGCCCAGATGCACCGCGCCCGGAAAGCGGGCGATGGCCGACACCTTGGGGTGGGTGAGCAGATCCTCCCCGGTGAACTCCCGTAGCCCCTCGGCGAAGTAGACGAAGTGCGCGAACCCGAACACCCAGTAGCCCACCCCTTCCGCACAGCCCCCGTCGTCGCCGAAGCCACTGAGGTACGTGAGTTGGGCGCGTCGGCACCGGTCGAGGACTCGGGTCAGGCGCGGCCCCGGCTCCCACAGGGCCAGTGCCGCGAGCCCCACGCAACCGCCACACACGGCTGCCCAGTTGTGTGCCCAGCCCTCCCACAGAAGCGGGCGTTCGTCGTCGGCGAGGAGGGACAGCACCCGGTGGTCCACCTGGTCGCGCACGCGGGCGGCGACCCGGGGATCGAGCCGGTCGCCGCAGACCTGGACCGTCTCGGCGAGCAGCTGCGCGGTGAGCGCGGCGAACAGGTCGAGGCACTGGTCCATGCCCCGGCCCAGGCGGGTCGCATGCATCTCGTGGGCGGGCAGCGCCCAGGTGTACTCGTCGCAGACGGACCACAACGCATCGGCCAAAGACCCGAGTTGGACTGCCGGGTCAACCAGGACCTCGGCGGCGAGGGCCGTCACCAGCGCTCGGCGCCGGAAGTACAGCTCCTCGTACGCCAGACGGTCGCCGTCGTCGTCGAAGCGGCGGTACACGGAGAACGGCAGGTCCGGCATGTGCGTGCTCCGCGCGGAGTCCGCCGCCAACCGGATACGGGCATGCAGCCCGCCCAAGCGGTCAGCGTCCAGCGGATGTTTTCGGTCCCGCGCCCGACCGGAAGCTGTCGGTGACATCACGCCTCCCCTCTCGTTCGACAGGGTCGCTCGCCGCGCCCGGATCGCTGAAGACCGCCATGACCCGGCAGTTGCGCCACAACACGAACAGCACGCACCCAGGCAACACCGCGAGCCCCAACAGTGGCGCCTGGTTGACGAGCAACAGGACCACGATCCCCAGCACGAGGTTCATCAGGGCCAGCAGCCCGTGCCGGACCACTGCGTACGGCGCCAGCAGGAAGAGCCGCCGTCCGATGCCCCCGCCCCCGGCCACATGCGCGAGCGCGACCGGCCACGCCGCGACAGCCACCAGCGCGACCACCACCGCCATCGGTACGACTGCCGTACCCAGCACGAATGTTCGCAGTGTCACGACATCCGTGACGGCCGCGATCACGAGCAGTACGAAGGGTGCCGAGACCAGCGCCGCTCGCCGGAACAGCTGTCGGTATGCCCGGGCGAACAGCCGTACCGGCGCCTGCTCGTCCCCGGTTGTCGCGCCGAGATACGCGAACGCGGCGGCGAGGGACGGTCCCGGCAGCGTCAGCAGCAACAGCCCGAAGAACACCGGGTGCCGCCACGGCTGATGGGTCACTTGCAGCGCGGCCAGCAGGGGCAGATTCGTCACGGCGACCCCGAGGTTGACGACCAGGACACGGTGGACGTGCGCCCAGATCAACTCCCATGAACCGTAAGCGACATTCAGCCGCGGACGCCGGCTCGCCTCCATCTTCTCCACCCCTCAGCCCTTCACACCGGTCGCCGCGATGCCCTGCACGAAGTAGCGCTGGCCAAGCAGGAACACCGCCAGGACCGGCACCACGGAGAGCACCGAACCCGTCATGATCATCGCCGACTCCGCGTCGTACTGCCCGATGAAGGCGCGCAGCCCCAACTGCACGGTCCACAGGCGGTTGTCGGTGAGGTAGATGAACGGGCCCATGTAGTCGTTCCAGGTGTTCACGAACGTCAGCAGCGCGAGGCTCGCGAGGGCCGGCTTGGACAGCGGAAGCACGATCCGCGCCCAGATGCCGTACTCGGTCAGGCCGTCGAGGCGGGCCGCCTCGCTGATCTCGTCCGGGATCGTCAGATAGAACTGCCGCATCAGGAAGACTCCGAACGCGCCGAACGCCTGCAGCAGGATGAGTGACGTGTACGAGTTCACCAGGCCGAGCTTCTGCATGATCACGTACTGCGGCACCATGTACGCCTGCCACGGCACTGCGATCGTCGCGATGTAGCCGGTGAACAGCAAATCCCGGCCCGGGAAGCGCATCTTGGCGAAGCCGTACGCCGCGAAGCTGCCGGTGAGCACCTGCAGAAACGTGATCACGATACTCAGGAAGAACGAGTTGCCGAGGTAGGCGGCGAACGGCACCCGCGTCCAGATGGTGGCGAAATTGTCCCATTTGAACTCTTCGGGGATCCACTGGATCGGCACCGTGAAGACATCGCGGTCATCCTTGACCGACGAGATCAGCATCCAGATGAACGGCAGGAGAACCGCAAGGGCCACCACGGCGAGAAGCACGTACAGGGCGATCTGCCCGGTGACCACCACCGCGCCGCTGCGGGCGCGGGGCTCCGCCGCAGGGCCTGCGGGAGCCGGGTCCGTGGGCGCGCTGCTGTCCTTGCGCAGCACGGTGGTGCTCATCGCTCGCTCCTTCGCTGCATCCGGAACTGGATCACCGTGATCACCAGGCAGATCAGGAAGAGCGCGAGGGAGACCGCCGAGGCGTAACCGAAGCGGCCCTGCGTGATGCCCTCACGGAAGATCAGCTGGGACAGGACGAGGGTGGAGCGGCCCGGCCCGCCCTCGGTCATGACCTGCACCAGGTCGAAGACCTTGAAGCTGGAGACCGTGATCATGACGGTGACGAAAAAGGTCGTGGGCCGAAGTCCCGGCAGGGTGACGTGCCAGAACCGCTGCCAGGGGCCCGCGCCGTCCATGCGGGCCGCCTCGTACAGCTCGGCCGGGACGGTCTGCAGTCCGGCCAGGAACAGCACCATGTAGTAGCCCATGTCCCGCCACACGCTCGTGATGATCAGCGCAGGCATCGCCCAGTCCTGGGAGCTGGTCCAGCCCGGCGGGTGGTCGATGCCGAGGAACGTCAGGAACTGGTTGACCGGCCCCGACTCGGGGCTCAGCAGCATGTTCCACACCACGGCGACGGCGACGAGCGACGTGATGTACGGGAAGAAGAAGGCGGTCCGCAGGACGTGCACGCCGCGCAGCCTCTGGTTGAGCAGCACGGCGAGGCCGAGCGAGACCCCGAGGGTGAGCGGGATGTGTCCTGCCGCGTAGTACAGGGTGTTCTGCAGCGCGGCCCAGAAGTTGGAGTCGGTCCACAACCGCTGGAAGTTGTCCAGGCCCGCCCACTTCGGGGTGGAGTAGGAGTCCCAGTCGGTGAAGGAGATCGCGAGCGCGCCGATCACCGGGACGAGGGTGAGGGCGGCGAACCCGAGGAAGTTCGGCAGGATGAACGACCAGCCGACCAGGAGGTTGCGGCGCCGCCGGCGCTTCGCGGCGGCCTGGTGGGCCGCGGAAACGCCGTCGGACGCATGCTGGGTGACTGGGGGTGCGACGACGCTCACTGGACTTCGTCCTTCACGCGCTTGTCCATCTCCTTGATGCCCTCGTCGACGGACTTCTCGCCGCTCATGATCATCTCGTGCTCCTCCTTGAGGATCTGGTCGATGTCGGAGGTCTTGTCGCTGACCGGCATCTCCAGCTGCACCGTGGTCGGCTGCATCGTCTTGCGGGACAGTGCGTCGGTCGGCATCCCGTCGACGGAGAAGAAGGTGTCGAGGATCTTGTCGCTGGTGTACGCGGGCGTGACGCCGATCTTCGCGACGGCGGCGGCGCCCTCCGGACCTGAGGCCCAGGTGACGAACTTCCTGGCGGCGTCCGCGTTGCGGGCCTTCTTGTTGACGGCGAACGCGGTCGGCGAACCGAAGGTGACGGTCTTGCCGTCGTTCTTGACCTGCGGCATCGGCGCCATGCCCCAGTTGATGTCGTTCTTGCCCTGCGCCTTCTCGGCGAGCAGCGCGGCCGCCCACCACGAGCCCATCGGGACCATGGCGGCCTTGCCGGTGGTCAGCTGCGAGTCGTAGGTGATCTGGTTGCTGGAGGCTGTGGAGAACGGCAGGGTCGCCTTCGCCTTCTGCAGGCCGAGGGCCATCTCGTACTGGTCCTTGAAGAACGCGTAGTCGCCGCCGAGCTGGTCGCCGCCGGTCTGCGCGGAGGAGATCGCCTGGACGACGGAGCGCCAGGTGTGCAGGTAGGTGCCGTAGACCTTGTCGGAGCCGGAGCCCTTGGTGAACTTCTTCGCCAGCTCCGCGTAGTCGTCCCAGGTCAGCTTGGACAGGTCTTCCTTGCCGACCATGTCCTTGTTGTAGAAGAGGACCCAGAAGTCCGAGCGGTAGGGCAGCGCGTAGTACTTGCCCTTGAGGTTGTAGTCGTCGAGACCGGAGTACGACGCCTTGTCCAGCTCGGCCGCCTCGTCGGTCAGCGGCAGGAGCTGGTTGCGGGTGGCGTAGCGGGCGTAGTCGGTGACGTTCTTCATGGTCAGGACATCGGTGGTGTCACCGCCCGCAAGCATTGTGGTGACCTTCTCCGGGTAGTTGTCAGCGAGGATGTCGACCGGCTGGACGTCGATGTCGGGGTACTTGGCCTCGAAGCCGTCGATCAGGGCCTTGAACTCGGGCGTGGTCTTGTAGTTCCACAACGCGATCTTCACGACGGTCTTGCCCTTGGACGACGAGGTGCTGTCCGTGCCGCTGGCGTCGCAGGCGGTGGCAGTGAGGGTCGCGGCGACGACCAACGGCGCGATACGGGCGAGGTTCTTCGTCAACTTCATTGCGGCGGCTCTCCTTTGAGCGGTTGGGGACGGTGGAGCAAGCGGGTCGGGGTCAGGCGCTCAGGCCCAGGGCCCAGCTCTCCGCGGTGATCTCGGCCCGCAGCGGCTTGCTGGCGACCCAGCGGGCGAGCTCGTCGAGGACGTGGTCGGTCAGCCGGCCGATCTCGGTGCCCAGGGACCCGGCGATGTGCGGCGTAATCATCACGCGGGCGAGGCGGCGCAACGGCGATTCGGCGGGCAGCGGTTCGGGATCGGTGACGTCGAGGATCGCGAAGAGCCGGTGGGCGGCGCACTCGGCGGCCAACGCGTCGGGGTCGACGAGCGAGCCGCGCGCGGTGTTGATGACCGTCGCGAAGTCGGGGAGCATGCTCAGCTGTTCGGCGCCGATGAGGTGGTGGGTCTCGGGCAGCTCGGGGGCGTGCACGGACAGCACGTGGACCCGCGGCAGCATCTCCTCCAGCGGTACGAGCCTCGCACCGGCCCGCGCCACCTCCTCCGGGTCGGCGTACGGGTCGGCCACCAGGCAGGTGGTGCCGCGCAGCACCTGCAGCAGCTCGACGACCTGACGGCCGATCCGCGAGAAGCCGACGATGCCGACGGTCCGCCGGAAGTTGGACAGGTCGCCGTAACCGGTGACCGAGCCCCAGCCCCCGTAAGCGCGCTGCTCGTCGGCGGCGAGAAACGGGACCTTCTTCCCGGCGAAGATGATCGCGGCGAGGGTGTATTCCGCCACCGGTACGGCGTTGGCGTCGGCGGCGCTGGTCACCCGGATCCCGCGCCGCCACACCTCCTGCCCGACCAGGTCGCGCACGCTGCCCGCCCCGTGCAGCACGGCCCGCAGGCGGGGTGCCGCGGCGAGCCGCTGCGGTGTGAGAGCGGGCGCGCCCCACGACGTGAGCAGCACTTCGGCGCGGGCCAGGCGTTTGCGCGACCGTGCGCTGTCGAGGTCGTCCGTCCAGCAGGGCTCGTCCAGGGTCACGAGGTCGGCGAGGCGGCGCAGCCGGTCCTGGTCGAAGTGTGCCTCGAAGCTGGACCTGCTCATCACGACCAGAGCGCGGGCCTTGGTCTGCATGCGGTGCGGGCTCCTCTGCCTTTGGGCGCCCGCTCAAACAGCAGGTGCCATCCGTGTTTCCGGCGAGTTCCAGCCAGAAGACGCTGAGTCAGAGATAGTGGTCAGCCACACAGACCCACCAGAGCTCGACCACAGACGAAACGAGCCGAACAAACTCGAACATCGCCCGGGCTCAGCACCGGACGGGAGGGGATGCGCCATGACGTCGACACGGCTCACCGGGCCCGAGGGACCCGCGGGATCGTCCGCGAGGGCCGACCAGCTGTTCGCACTGCAACGCCGCGAACGGCTGATGGACCAGCTGCGGCTGCACGGCGCTGTTCGCGTGCGCGATCTCGCGCAGGACCTCTCGGTCAGCGAGCTGACGATCCGGCGCGACATCGCGGCGCTGGCCGAGCGCGGCCTGCTGACCCGGGTGCACGGCGGGGCCACGCTGCCCTCTGCCCTGGAGCAGGAGCCGGTGCGCCGGAGGCGGCTCGCGATGCCCGCGTACACGATCGGGATGGTGGTCCCCTCGCTGGACTTCTACTGGCCGCACATCGTCAGTGGCGTCCGCAACGCCGCGGCGGCGCACGGCGTCAACGTTCAGCTGCGGGGCTCCAGTTACGACCAGACGGAGGACCGCCGGCAGATCGTCCGGCTGACCGAATCCGGGCAGGTGCAGGGGTTGCTCCTCGCGCCGAACCTGGAGGGCCCCGGCATGCACGAGATGATCGACTGGATCGGCAAGCTGCCGGTCCCCGTGGTCTTTGTGGAGCGCAACACGCCCGACTGGACCCCGACGCCGCACCAGCTCGAATGGGTGCGCAGCGATCACGCGACCGGGCTGGAGATGGCGGTCCGGCATCTGCACACGCTCGGCCACCGCAATATCGGGCTCGTGCTGTCCAAGGGCAGCCCCACCTCGGCGCACCTCGCCGTGGGGTGGCACCGCGCCTGCGCCGAACTCGGTCTGTCCGCTGACTTCCTGATACGTGAGAGCGTTGCCCTCGACGTCCCGGGACACCGCCGGATCATCGGTGACATCCTGGAAGGCTGCCGCCGCTCCCGCATCACCGCGCTCATCGTGCACAGCGACCCCGACGCACTCTCGGTGGTCCAGTACCTGACCGAGCAGGGCATCCGCGTCCCCGACGACCTGGCAATCGTCAGCTACGACGACGAGGTCGCCCATCTCGCCGACCCGGCCATCACAGCAGTACGGCCGCCCAAGGCTCTCGTGGGCCGCACGGCCGTCGAGATGATGCTGGCACGCCTGCTCGAAGGCAGTCGCCGTCCGGCCCAACGGGCGCTCATTCTTCCGGAGTTGATGATCCGCGCCTCGTCGCTGCCGGCCGCTCCGCACTCCGTGCCCGCGCCCACGACGCGGCGTCGCGAACCGGCCTGAGCGGTCCCGGTGAGGCCTCCGCCGGGACCGCTCGCCCTGTACGAGAGCTGTCTACTGCGCGGCGTCCTCCTTGCGCGCCAACTGGTCGTACGCCGTTCGCAGCCTGCTCGCGAGCTGCTCGGCCCCGACGGTGTCGAGGCCGTCCTGCCCGGCCACGGCGGACTTGGCGACGGCGACGGCATGCGCGAACACGTCCCACGACGCGGCCGTGTACGCGCCCTGCTCCGGCGCCGCGACCTCCGCGAGGGCACGGCGGATCGGCGCCGTGTCGACCCCGCCGTCCTCCTCGTGAGAGGCGGAGAAGGTGTTGAGGGCGTCGAGGACGAGCGTCCCCGACTTCAGGACGAACCTCACCCGGTGCTTGCCGTCCGGCAGGCCGCGCAGCGCGTACGCCGCCAGGCGCTTGTCGGTGGCGGCGGTCTTCGCGTTCCTGGCGACGAGTACGCCGTCGACATAGACGTCGAGGACGGCGCTGCCGTCGTTGCCGCCGATGACGTCGACCCCCGTACCGCGGAACGGGACGGTGAAGGACGCGCCGGCCGTCGTGCTCGTCGACGTCGAGCGGTACCAGTCCATCGCGTCGCCGAGCGAGGCCTTCCGGCTCCACACGCCCTCGTACGTGACCGCACTGTCCATGTTGTCCAACTGTGCGCTGGCGTACGGCGTGTAGCCGTCGACCCTCTCGACCTTCAGGTTGTCGAAGCCCGTCCGCTGGAAGCCGCTCCCGAGCTTGACGCGTCCCTCGGTCTGCGGGGTCGGGTCGTCGTAGGTCGCGACCGCCGTACCGTCGACGAAGGCGGTGATCTTCGCCCCCTTCGCCTCGACAGCGAGGCGGTAACCGTCGGCCGCCGCGACCTTGCCCTGCGCGCGGGCCGTGCCGTACTCGTAGAACGTCCAGGCACCGTCGGGACCGATGCGCAGGTTGTAGGCGGCGTCGCTGATCGCCATGCCCTTCTGCTGGCGCACGCCCAGGGCCGCGAGACCGCCGTCCGGGTCGGGGAAGGAGACGTCGACGGACGCCTTGTAGTTCTCCCAACGGAAGTCGCCGACCGTGGTGTTGGGAGTGTTCTTGTTCCAGGAGGCGGTGTCCTTCATGGACTGGTCCATGTACTGGTACAGCACTCCGTCGCCGCCCACCTCCCATGCGCCGGTCTGGTCGACCATGTAGCGGGGCTGGTTCCCGCGCGAGGCGAGGTACGGCTGGAACGTCGTGCCGACCTTGACCTTTCCCTCTTCGTCGTACGCGAAGTCGTCCGCGTACAGGTACGTGTCGTGGGTGTCGCCGCGCTTGCCACTCCCGTCGCTGTCGAGGACGGCGCGCTCCCCGGACTTGGGCAGGCGCTGCTTCGTGGACGCGTCGGCGCTCTTGTGGAGCGTGGTCAGGCTGGTGATGGACCGCGGCTTCACGGTGTACGTGTACGCGCCATCGGCATCCGGCCGGATCTCGTCGACCAGCTGCTTGAAGTTGGCGTCGTAGCGCTGCCCGGCGTCGGCCGCTCGGGTCTCCCACACCTCCATCGTGGGGTCGCTGCCGAGCCGCAGATTCTCAGCCTTGATCCGGTACGTCTTCGGCTGGTCACTGTCGTTGACGACGACGGTCGAGAAGTCTTTCTTCTCAGGATCGGCGAGCGTCATGTAGCTGGGGGCGCCGTTGGAGCCGTCGAGATTCTCGGTGCCGCTCACTCCGCTGTAACTGGCTTCGGGAACCGTGCGCCAGATGCCCGCCGTGTTCGTGTCGTTCTCCCAGCCCGTCTTCGCAAACTCGGTGAACTGTTGCATCACGTACAGCGCCGCGTCGTAGTGGAGATATCCCGACCACGGGTCGCGTGCGCTGACCAGTTCCTTGTGGCTGTACTGGGCGCCCTCATAGAAGGAACCGATCGCCGGCTGGAAGATGTAGTGGGTGCGCTTGGAATTCGCGTAACTCTTGACGAGGCGGTTGGCGACGTCGAGAGCGCTCTGCACGCCGCCGATTCCGGTGCTGGCACCGTTCGGGCCTTCGGTGTTGTTGACACGGTAGTCGGTGTAACCGAACGAGGCGGTCCCCTCGCTGTACCAGACCTCCTTGTCCTGGCCGTACGTGCTGTCGCCGGTCGCCAGCTTCGTGTACGGCAGATATGTGGAGCTGTCTGCGGCGCCCTCGCGCCGGTCCTCCGTGGTGTAGTGGTAGCCCGCCGCGTCGACGATCCCGAAGAGATCGGCGTCGCTGAGCATCGCCGGGCCCATGTTGAGCGTGTTGTTCTCGTCGGAGGCGACAATTTTGATGCGGTGGTAGGCCTTGGCGGCCGCTTCCCGCTCTCCGGCCGGAATTCCGTAGCGCTCGCTTGCGAAGTCCGTGTCGTTCACGACCGCGTTCTTGTACCACTTGACGAACGAGATGTCCGGCGAGCGGGTCTCGTTCTTGTCCGGGTTGACATAATTGATCATGTACCCGTACTTCTCGTAGACGTCGAGGATGGTCTCCTTGTACCAGCGGTACATCTCGTCGGTGCCGGTGCCCTTGTTCCATTCCAGCTGGACCCATTGGGGCATTTCCCAGCGCAGAATCGAGACCTTGAGCTTCGGGTTGACCGTCTTGGCGTCGGCGGCCAACTGGAAGCCCGGGGAGCGGGAGGCGTCGGCGAGCTCGTCCCGTGTGCGCATGGTCGCCGGGTCGGCGCCGGTTGAGGTGTTCGTGTCCGACCCCATCTCGACCTTGACGTGATTGACGAGGGGATTCTCACCGCCGAACAGCACGCGGATGAGCTGCCAGTACCGCTCGGGGTGCTCGGCCTTGTAGTCCATCAGCAAATTGCTTGTGCTGTTGCAGCTGAGCACGCCGAGGCCCTTGTACGTCAGGCCGTTCACGTTGTCGGCATGCACGTCGTCACCGTCGACCACGACCTCGACCGGGTCGTCCGCCGCGTGCGTGGGAGGCGCGGCGACCAGTCCCGTCCCCAGCGTCACGGCAGCGGCAGCGGCAGCGGCGAGCGACGCCCATCTCAACCTTCTCTGCGCACGCGTCTTCATCTGCGTGTGCGTCTTCTGTGTACGCATCCAGCCTCGTTCCCTTTGCCTCGTCTGCCTCGTCCTGACTCGGGCGCGGGAACATGACACAACGACGCCGTTCAAGCCCTCTACGGATCACCCGCACACGACCACACTCATTCGCACTCGAACATCGGGGTCGGGCGCCGCGCTACTCGTCTTCGGGCGGCCGATTCACCTTCACCGCCTGCTGGTTGAAGGCAGCGCGATACTCTCCGGCGGACCGAGACGGCTCACCTGGAGACCACCGGTGTCGACGACGGTCTGGCCGACGGCGATGGCCGGCCCGTCGTGGTGGACGGGCGTCGAGAGAGTTGTAGTCGTTCGTCTCGACATATCACCTGGCCCGCAGGCGCCCCCACCCGGTCACGCCAGCCGAAGCCCACCATGGCGGGACAGCCCTTAAAGAGCGTTTTGTCCCGCGGATAGTGTTTGGATCGAAGTCAGGTGTTGCGCCAGTTCAGGGTGGATTCGCGGGTCAGGCGTCTGCTTATGAGGTCGATCATTGCGAGGCAGATCATGGCCTCGGAGCGGTGCGGATGCGTCTCGTAGTCGCGGGCGAGACGACGGTGGCGCATGAGCCGGCCGAGGGTGCGTTCGACGACCCAGCGCCGCGGGATCACCTTGAGGCCCCGTTGGCCCTCGATCCTTTCCCTCATGACGGTCCCCACGAGGACCCACTGGAGGTCTGGGTCATTGAGCTCTTTCAGAGTGGCCACCGATCGGGTGATGGTCACCCGATAGTCAATCCGCATCCGCCCAACAAGTTGGGCAGGCCCCAAGAAGAAACTCACTGATCCGCGTTGCTCAGCCGCCCGGTCCGGTCACCGTGAGCGGGCGTACCGCCGGTTCGAGCAGCGACAATGTCCGCTGCTGCGCGTCTAGGGCGACGCGGATGCCGACCGGCATCGGCAGATTCGGGCCGGCGTGTCCGAACTCGACGTTGCCCAGGACCGGGATGTCACGGTCGCCGAGGACGTCGAGGACTATCTCGGGCAGGGTCGGGGACGCGTCGGGCGAGTCGAGTCCGTCGATCGCGTACGGGACGCCCACGACCATGCCGGCGATTCGATCGAGGATGCCGCAGTGCCGTAGTACCTGTAGATAGCTCCACACATACGATGCTTGGCCGCCCATCTCCTCCCAGAACAGCACCGCGCCGTCGAACCATTCGAGCGGCAGCGCGTAAGGTGTCGCCTGCGCCAGCACGATGCGATTAATCACCCCGCCGATCAGTCGGCCTTCGGTGCGACCGGCACGCCAGCACTCCCACGACGGGGTGGCTGGCAGTGCACCGATCGGCTCCGTACCGGTCAGCAGCGTCGAGTAGAGCTTTTCAAGTTCCGCTCTGCGTGCTGCGGGCGCGGCCTGCCAGTGCCCGCCGAGTCCAGGGGTGGCCAAGTCGGCATGGAAGCCGACCAGACCCGTGCGCGCGTAGAGCACCAGATGCAGCAGCGAGATGTCGCTGTAGCCGAGGATCGGCTTGGGGTCGGCAGTGATCGCCTCGACGTCGATCAGGTCGAGGTAGCCGAGCGCCGTCTGGCCGCCGTCATGCGCGATGATGGCGCGCACCTCAGGATCACGCAGAAGAGCATTGAATTCCCTGGCGGTCTCCGCCGGCGTAGCCGCGCTCCACCAATGGTGCCGCCCTGCTTCGAGGAGCGGTGCCCGACGCACGCGGAATCCCATCCGCTCGAGCACGACCACCGCCTGCTCGAGGTCGGGCTCGTAAGCGGCATGGAGCGGCCCGGACAGCGATGCGATAACGACGAGATCTCCGGGCCTCAGGGCACGAGGTCGAAGCAGTTGAGGCAGTGCAGAACCGGTCACCGACGCAGTATCCCGACACGCGCAACAACACGCTACACATATACCGATCGACCGCCCAGCAAGCCTTGCCTACATACCCAGCAGGAACAATGAGCCTTTCAGAGTGGTCACCGATCGGGTGACCGTTACTGGGGCAGAACGGGCGAGGCCCCAGGGGTGTTGAGGTGAATGTCTGACGTCTGAACTCATCTCCCGAGGGGCCTCGTTGGTTACGTACCCTGCCGCACTGGACCTGCCGCATGCACTGGTGGAGACGGTGACGATGCTCATCGTCCTCCGTGAGGGGGACCGACGGTGCAAGCTGCGCCCGCACCAGCGTGCACTGGTCGCGCTGGTGTACCTGCGCCAGCACAGCACTCTCGCTCAGATCGCGACCGGTTTCCGGATCAGCGTCGGAACGGCACACGCCTATGTCCGTTCCGTCGTGATGCTGCTCGCCAAGGAGGCGCCGGGGCTGACCCGGGCCCTGGGCGAGGTGAAGGCGCGAGCGGAGTACGTGCTGGTCGACGGCACTCTGGCGGAGTGCGACCGGGTCGGTGACGCACGCGGCGACTACTCGGGAAAGCACCGTCGTCATGGGGTGAATGTCCAGGTCGTCACCGATCCGGACGGCACGATCCTGTGGATCTCAGGGGTGCTGCCCGGTCGCACTCACGATCGCACCGCGGCCCGCAGACACCGCATCATCGACACCTGCCGCCGACTGGGGATCTCGGTCCTGGCCGACCTGGCTTACCTGGGAGCCGGCGGCACCTTCGCCACCGGGCGACGACGCCGCCCCGGCAAAGAACTCGGCTTCCGCCAGAAGTCGTTGAACAAGGCCCATGCTCGCTTGCGCTACCCCGTCGAGTGAGGCATGGCCCGCCTCAAGACCTGGCGAATCTTCCGCAAAGCACGCTGCAGCCCGACCTGGCTCACCACCGCAGCCAAAGCCGTCGTCACTCTGGAGAGTTACCGCTGAAAGTGCTCATTCAGATGTGACCTGCCTTCTGATCCGTAAGAGGGGGCAGCAGGCAGGCGTGCGACCGCGCCCCCGACATCGTTGTCGACAGCGCGGCCTGCACGGGTCGCGGCCCTATGGGATGCGGCAGGCCCCGAGGGAGCACCGCGTGCCGGGGCGTGCGGTCGCCTTACGGCGTGTGGACGGCGTCACTGCCGTACAGTTCCCTGGTGAACGCGGAGACGTCGGCACTGCGATCGGCGCCGTCGAGGTTGTACGTCAGATAGACGCCGTATCCCTCGCTGACGGTGCGACGGGCGAGGTCGGCTGCCGTGCTCTGCGAGGTCCGGCCGATCTCGACGGCCGCCGGCGACAGCTTCGACTTGGGCAGTGCGATGCCGGGGACCTGCCAGGTGCCGTAGTACGGGTTCCAGGCGTAGTCGAACTTGGAGGAGACGTCGACGCCGCCGTAGGAAAGGCGCGACGCGGCCGGGCCAATGTTGTAGAGACTGATGATCTTGTCCGGCATGTTCGCGCGCAGTGCCGTCACCAGGTGCACGAACGAGCTGTCGTTGGGCTGGGCGGTGCCGTTGTTGCCGTACTCGGCGTATTCGTCGTCGAAGTCGATGCCATCGAGGCCGTACTTGGCCACGGTGTCCGACATTTGTTTCGCGAACGCCGAAGCCGCCTGTTGGGACGGGAAGTTGGCGAACCCTGCACCCTGGTGGTTGCCGAGCACCGAGAGGACGACCTTGATGCCCTTCTGCTGCAACGGCCGTATCTCTGTGGCGGCGTTGTCGAGGACGCGCTGCACGTTCTCGTTGAAGTACAGATACGCCGCCTTCGTGCTCGTGTCGTAGTTGATGTTCGCCGCGAAGATCACGGCGACGTCAAAGGCGTTGCCGCCGCCGTTGGCGAGCGTGTACTTGCCGGCGTTGAGCATGCTGTTGTTGTTCACCTCGACGTACGCCACCGAGGTTGGCCCCTGCTTCGCGGGGGCGGGGGCCTCTGCCGCGCCGGTCGTGGCGGTCGTGCCGAAGGCGAGGGCCGCGACGGCCGAGAGCGCGAGCGCGGCCGTCCGCAGTCTGCTCCGTTCCAGAGTGAACATCGTTGATCGGTCTCCCATCGCATGGTCGGCACCCGACTTGTTCGGAAGCGCCGAGTGAGCCCTCCGAGTTTTCCGCTCCTGTGACCGAATCCCGAGAATCGTACGCGAACTCTTCACGACTCCCACGCGCGACTCACCACAACCTGGCACCTGGACAAGCAAGTTGGTGCATATAGATCAACGGTCGACACACTCCTGTGAGAGATCGGCGGACCCTCGGGGACTCCCATGGAACAACACACGCCCGACGACCCTCTGCACCGCTACGCCGAGCAGGCCGAGCCCGAGCACCTGTGGCAGGTGGCTCTCGCCGCGCCCGACGAGAACGCCGCCGCGGCGCTGTACGAGCGGCTCCTGGCAAGCCGGGAGCTGCGCGCCGCACCGGAGGCGACGGTGAACCGGGCCCGCTGGGCGAGCTGGGCCGAGCGCCTCGGGGAGCGCCTCGGCGCGGACGCGCCGGCGACCTTGCTCGCCCGGGCCCGCACGGCGTACTGGACGAGCAAGTCGGGGGCGTACGGGCGGGCCCGCGAGCTGTACCGGGAGCTGCTGCCGGACCAGCTGCGGGTGCTCGACGCGGACGATCCCGAGCTGCTCGAGACCCGCTCCCGCATCGCGTACGCGACCGGCGAGGCGGGTGACTTCGCCGAGGCCGTGGGCCTTGCACCGGGAGGTGCTCGCCGACCAGGAGCGCCTCCTCGGCCCCTCATCACGACGAGGTTCGGTCGGGCCCGGACCCTGGCGCGGCTAGGGGAGGTCGAGTCGGCGGCGGCCCTGCTCCGCGAGGTCGTCGCCGACCGTGCGCGGGTCCTGGGCGAGGAACACCGGGACACGCGCATGGCACGGAAGGAAGTGGACGGGCTGCTGGGCGGCTGACTGGGCGGAACCGCACCGGGTTACCGGAATGCGATCACAGGGGGCTAAATGAAGCCCTGGCCGCGGGCCGGGTGGAGGTGGCCCGGCTTCGGCGGGCGCTGACCGCGGTGCCGCTGCCCCGGGCGGCGGACGGCCGGCTGGTGCTGGCCGCCAACATCACCTGCCGGCTGCGCCCCGACGCACACACCTCACCGCAGCGGACGCGATTAGCGTCCCGAAATCGCAGGTTACTGACCTTGAATGGGCGATGTCGTCATGGTGGTTTGCGTAGGCCGGTGCCGATGAGCGGTACCGCTTGCGTGGAGCAGCCCTGAACGGCGCACCAGACACGGGAAGCAAACGCCACAGTTGGCAATGCGAGCCCGCCGCTGCGGCGGGCGGGCGGCTTGCCACAGCTCCCCCGTCGTGGCGTTCCGTGGGCTTTGGGCGGCTTCCCGGTGCCGGACGAGGGTGTATCGGTGCCGACCCTACCGACCGGCGGCGTCTCATTCGGTGCGGCCGGAAGTCGCTCCTACAGTGACGGCGGACGTTACCCCTACCCGAGGAACGACAACCGCACCTGACGGTTGCGGTTCGAGATGTTCGTGTCCGCGAAACTCCGTCAAAACAACCGTCAGCGTAGCCGTTAACTGCGCACAGCCGCCCTGGAGACGGGAGATCTCCGCCAAGGGCAGGCCACTGTCCGAGAGCAGCGAGACGAAGCTGTGCCGGCCGTCACCGGACTTCAGTCGATCGGCGTCACCGGCCTCCGCATGACGGTCACCGGCAAGGGCGACGCCCCCGGCGACGGCGAGACCTCCGCCACCATCGACGGCTATTGGGGCCGCACGGACGCCACCCACCCCCAGTGGGCGCGCATCGACTCGGACACCTCCTACACGTTCACCGTCGCCGCACACGACCAGGCGTGCGAGTAAGGCCTGGAATTCGCTGGCTGACCGCGACCACCCCGGCCGTCTAGTACGACCAGCTGCACCTCACGCTTCCGCCGCGCCCACTCAACGACCTCGACTTCGCGGCCCTACTGCCGGTCACCACCTCCGCATCCGGCGGAAGCCTCCAGCTGCGCTGGACGACCCTCCTGCTCCTGCACTGGGCAGCCGTGCACGGCCCTTCCACCCAACAACAGAACGGCTGGCAGAGTGCCTTCGTCGGAGCGTCCAGGATGCGCCGAGCTGGGACTTCTTGAGGAGCCGTCACGGAATGGAAAATTCAGTAGCAGCGGAGCGATAAATTCCGTTCGCATCCACTCTCGTGGACAACGGTGAAGATCAATAGATCAGGCCGTGGTTTCCGCGTGCACTTACCGAAAGCGGTAGACCATGTCTACACGCGCTAGATATGCTCACCGGATGCCTCTATATACATACCTCCTCCAGGTTCATCCGAAAGGCGGAGGGAACTGGGCCAACCTACTTGAACCGCGCTCCGGGTCCCCGGTTGACGGGACCTTCGGGACCGTCGACGTTCCGGAAAGCGGGTTGTCGGATACCGCCACGGACAAGATGAACCGATTCTCGGGCATGGGGCTCAAGCTGAGAGTGGCGTTCTGGGAAGGGAGGAAAGTGAATGAGCGCCTGTACAGCAATGAAGTCTTCCGCCTGATCTACGACGACGGCAGAATTTTGGATGCCGATGGAGTCGATCGAGACGGCGGCGACGAATCGTCCCGCGGTTCCGGGAATGTGCGGCCCGGGTGTCCTCACGCTCCGCACGACGGTTCATGCGGTCACGATGGCGCGTGCATGCTCGCGCATCACGGCAGGGACTGTGACGCAGTTCGGCCCGTCTGCCCCTCCTGCTTCGACGAAGTGTTTCCCAGCAGGGTTCCGGACATCGTCGAGCAGGTGCGCCGCGCAGGCGAGCTTGTGCTGAGATGCTCATCGTGCGAGCAGCTGTCCTTCCAGTTCGACACCGATCTGATCTGTCATCTGTGTCATTGGCTCGTACCGGATGCAAATGAAGAGCTGGAAGACCGGTTCGCGGCAAATGGCGGTGAATTTCCCCCTCAGCCAGACTCCTGTCCCGGATGCAGCAACCAACTGCCGCAACTCGATGGGCCCTTCACTTTCGGCTGCCCGAAGTGCGGACAGAGCCTCATTCTCGCGAAGGATACCTTCCGCCCCGGAACCACCATCAAGACGATGTGCCCGAACCGGGAATGCGGGCTCTACATCACGATCCCGCCGAGCATCTGGTGTCGGGTGTGCGGGCAGAACCTGCGACCCTTGGACGTCGTCAGGAGGCTGACCCTGGAGGCCAACGGCACCCAGCCGCCTGCTCGGAGCAACGTGAGAGAGGGCGACTCCACCCGTCTCTCCCGACGCCTGGCCGAAGCCGCGGACGCCGGCCTGAGGAATTACCCGTATCTCTCGAAAGAGCAGCAAGGACTTCTCCTGGATAAGAGGTACCTGGACTCGCTGATCTCCTCGGCCGACCAGGCTGACGCATGGCTACGCGGCGCGGTCGAGATCAGGGCGGCCGGCCATCAGCTCAACCGGAACGGTGGCATGCGCGCGATGCAGGAGACCCACCAGCAAGTGATGGAACTCGGCCTCAACTACCGCGATGCGGCCCGGGAGATCGAGCGGCTCTGGGACGGCATCGGAGACTGGTGGGGGTGAAAGCGGCGGCGCGCTAGGCCGGCGGTAGGTCTTTGCGCCGGAGCAGCGCGCCGATCGCCCTTCCCGCCTCCGGAGTCAGCTGGCCCGAGCATGGGACACGGAGCTGTTCGGCGATGGAGTGGATGTACAGGTCACAGGCCGACTCCACCAGTTCGCACAGGCTACTGATAGCGTCCCGCGTCTTGAGGACGCCGGCCGCGGCGAGGATGACGCAGACGATCAGCGCGGGCCACCAAAAAAGTCCCACTCCGCCGTAGAGAACAGCCCACGACACCAACACACTCGATTCCTGATAGGCAAGCTGTGCCGCCGCGATGTCACTCCTCGGCACTTCCGGCAGTAGGGTCCACAGCCGCGGCCAGACGACCGTCAGGTCGAGTCCGTAGGCCCGGTGGATCCTGATACCGGTCGCCATCCAGCGATCGCCGATCCAGGTCGGCCTCTGGGGCCGTTCGAGCCCGATCGACTCCCGCCTCGCCAGCGCGTCGCGGTACTCCGGTCCCACCAGTGCGGCGGACGGGTCCACGGCGTTGAGGATGTCCGTCCTGAGCTGGGCGGCCGTGCGGTCTGCGGCGTCCCAGCGTCGCCTGCGCTGGTCGCGGAGCCACCTCGCGGGCGCGACGGACGTACCGGGCAGCGCCCAGGCGCGACGGAGCGCCGCTCCAAGACCGATGGCCGCGAGCCCGATCGCAGCGGCGGCACCGAACACTCCCGCCACGAGAAGTACGGCCTGGGCCGTGGACCGCTGGTCGCCGAGTCGGCGCACCAGAGGTTCTGCCGCACGCGGGTCGATGGAGTGCTCCCAGCCGAGTCGGGCGGCCACGACCGCGCAGCACAGCCAGAGCAGTCCTGGCAGGAGCAGGTTCACGAGCCACCGGTCCGCGATCCTCGCTCCGAGCTGCTGCAGAAAGGCGGTCACCCGCTCTCCACCGAGATCCAGGTCAACGCGTCACCGGTGACGGCACACCTCCGGATCGGGCTTGGGTCGACAGCGGCGTACGCGCGGCCGCAGCGATAGGGATGCGGACATCGCCAGCCGCTTACCGTTCTGAATCCCCCCAGCCCATCCGGCCGGTCGCTCGGCAACGGCTTGTATTCGCGATTCGGGCCTGTGACGCCGTCGAGGCCCGCGTCCGCAGCGGCATCCTCGACGGCGTCGAGCAGGTCGGTCAGCGCATCCGCGGAACCGGCCCGGATCGCGGCCGCCAACTCCTCCCAGTTCTCGCTCGGAAATCCCGCACGCTCGATCTCCTCCCGGAGGTCGGCGTCAGACTCAAGACTCTCGCAAAGCTGACTGACTCGCCGCAGAATCGGCGTAAGGTCCGGCATAAACTTAATCCTGCCATGATCACGGGGTTCTATGGTCGAGAATGAGCGTCTCCGGCAGAACGTCATGCGTATTCGATGGCAATTGGAAGGGATGCCACAAAACCATCCGAAACAGGTGGAATTGCACGTCGATCTGACGTTGGCGCTTCAGCGCTTGTTCGATCAGTCCCGAGATGTCACCGTGCTGCGCGAAGCGATCACCGCATGCCGGACCGTCATTTCACTCACACCTCCCTCCCATCCGGAATTCGAGGCTCAAAACCGCAATCTGGGCAACTTGCTGTTGAATCTGTTCACGAGCACGACGACGGACCTCGATCCGTGGAACCTTGCGCAGGCTGTGAGGTGGTCGTATCCGTGGAGAGTCGGACCGATCGGTACCTATTTCACGGATCCCATTCCAGCCCCATCCCTTTATGAGCTCGCGTCCGCACTCCTCTGCGAGTACGAACGGACGGACGACCTGCCCACGCTGCGCGACGCCGTGACCGCGGCGCGGCACGCTGTGGAGTTCATGCAACCCCACGACCCGGCCTTCGACACGTATCGCGAGACACTCGCCTCGATGCTCTGGCTGCTTTCCGGACGTACCGGTGACGTCGAGATCCTGGACGAGGCATCCGGGTTGATCCGGCGGTCGCTGAGCGAGGCCCGGCGAGAGAGCGTGGATCACTCTGCACGGAGGAACCTGCTCTCCCTTGTGCTGAAGCGGCGGTACGAGCTGACAGGTGACGTGCCCGCTCTGCGCGATGCCGCGGAGTACGGTCGCGAAGCGGTCGCGACCGCGCCGGGTATCGGCCGTGAGGCCGCATCCTTCACAGGCAACCTGGCCGACGCTCTCCGGATGCTGTCCGAACGGACGAGGGACCTGGCCATGGCGCGAGAAGCGGTGTTCTACGCACGCGAGGCGGTCGGCGGCCTTCGGCCCGACGATCCCGAGTGGGCCGGGACCCAGGCCGTTCTGGGCAGCTCATTGGTCCACCTCGCCGACCGCACGGGCGATGAACGGACAGCCGCCGATGCCGCGAGGGAAATCGAGAAGGCCGTCATCGCCACCTCGGTGAATCATCCCGACTACCTGCCACGACTCAACGTGCTGTACCGGGCATTGATGAATGAGTACGGCCACTCAAAGGAGCCAGCGCTGCTGGAAAAGGCCTTGGAGGCCGCACGGGACCTGGTCGGGACGGCGCCCGCAGACCATCCTGAGCGGGGAAAATATCTGTCGCATCTCAGCACGGCGCTGCGCGAGTTGTATCTGCGCAGTGAGACAGATCCGGTCCGAGCACTCGATGAATCCATAGAGTTCGCGAAGCAAGCGGTTGCCAGTACTCCGCCCAATCATCCTGACCGCGCCGATTGTCTCTCCAACCTCGGTGAGTTGTTGCAGCTGTCGTTCGAGAGGACCCAGTACCCCGCGACGCTGCGTGAGTCCGTTCCGCCCCATTCGGCGACCGCCAAGATGAGCGGAGCGTCGATCAGTCAGCGCATCACGGCGGCGCAGCGGGCGGCCCTTGCGGATCTCCGATTGGGGCGTGTGCGGCGCGCGATGGCGATGATCCGGCTCGCGACGGAGCTGCTGCCGCAACTGGGCCTGCGAGACGTGGACCGCGCCGACCGGGAGCATCGGGTCAGCAGCGCGAACAGGCTCCCCGCGACAGCCGCGGCGACCGCCATCGCCGCGGGCCAACCTGGTTACGCGGTCGAACTGCTGGAACAGACCCGCGGAGTGGTCTTCGCGGGCACGCTGGACACACGGGACGACGCAGTCGAACTCCGGGCCGCAGCTCCCGATCTCCTGCCGCGGTTCCAGGAGATCCGCGACGCGATCAACGCTGCCGATCACGAGATCACGCTGCCGTCCTTCGGCGAGCACCGCGACGCCACAGGACGCCACTCGCGCGAACTCGCCGCCCGTCGCGTGGCCCTCAACGAACAGTGGGACGCGCTCCTCGAAGAGATCCGTCATCGGCCCGGAATGGCCGGCTTCCAGCGCCCCACGCCCATCGCCGAGCTGTGCCGGCACGCGGACCGGGGTCCGGTCATCTATGTGACGGCGGACGAGACGAGCGCCCACGCCCTGATTGTCCGCAACGATCCCGATGAGCCGACGCGCACCGTGCACCTTCCCGCCGCGGTCACCCGAAAGGCGGTCGTGCAGCAGGCGGATGCGTTCCGTACAGCTCTGCGGGTCACCACCGACCGGCAGCAGCCCACGCGGGCACGACGTGAAGCACAGGACCAGATGCTGGCCGTGCTCACCTGGGCATGGACCAACATCACCGAACCCGTGCTCGACTCTTTGGGCCACACCGGTCCCCCGCCGGAGGGCCGGCGTTGGAGCAGGGTGTGGTGGTGCCCGGTCGGCGTGGTCACGATGCTGCCCCTCCATGCCGCGGGCCGCTACGAGCCGATGGCACAGTCCGAGACGGTCATGGATCGCGTCATCAGCTCCTACACGCCCACCATCCGCGCGCTGGCCCACGCGCGGCGCGACGGTTCCGGTACAGAGTCCGCACTGGTGGTCTCCGTTCCGAACGCACCGGACTGTCCGCCGCTCGACGGTGCCGCCCAAGAGGCAGACATCGTGCGCGACTTCATCCCCGGAGCAACTGTCCTTCCGGCTTCCGGCGATGCGACGGACCGCGACACCGTGATCGAAGCATTGCGTCGGCACGGCATCGTCCACCTCGCGTGCCACGGCTACGCGGATCTGCGCGATCCGTCTGCGAGCCGACTGCTGCTGCACGACCACGTGACCAACCCGTTGACGCTGCACGCCATCACGCGCCTCGCTCTCCAGCATGCCCGACTGGCCTACCTGTCCGCCTGCAGCACGACCGACACCAACCAGGAACAGGCGGACGAGGCGACGCACCTCACCGCAGCCTTCCAACTCGCTGGGTACCGCAGTGTCATCGGGACGCTGTGGCCCATCAACGACCGGACCGCGATCACCGTGGCGCAGGACTTCTACACCAGCCTCACCTCCGATCGGACACAACCAGCCGACCCGGAGCTGGCGGCCGAGGCCCTGCATCATGCCGTGCGCAAACTGCGCGACAAGACCCCGGCGCTGCCCAGCCGTTGGGCCGCCTACATCCACTCGGGAACGTAACCGACTGGCGTGTCGACCGGTCCGGGCGACTGGAAGGTGTCCCTCAGCCCCGACTCACAACATCGCCTTTCCTGGTGCGGACGGCACGACGATGACCGTCGGCATGTCCGCGCGCAGCGTCGCCACGAACTCCCGCTCCAGGTCCTCCGCATTCTTCACGTCAACCGCGGTGCAACCGAAGCCGCGTGCCAGATAGGCGATGTCCAGGCCCGGAAGGTCGAGGCCGGGGACGCCCGAGGCCCGGCCACTCTGGTCGGTGTATGCGTGGTGACTTTGCTCCACTTGTTGATGGATCAGTAGCCGACCTCCAGCTCGGGAGCGCCCTCATCGCAAGGTGAAGGCCCCCAACTGGCCTACTTCTTCGACGGCCCGGTGATGTGTCGCCACGGTCGGCGGGGCCTGGCGATGCCGTCGGGTCGTTCGGAGTTCGAGCGGGACAAGGCGGCGTGGAGGCTGCTCGCGGATGAGCTCGGGCGCAGCGGACCATCGGTATTGAGCCACCGGAGCTGGTGCGGCTAACCTCGTTCAAATCGCCGGGGTACTCTCGCCTGCTGGCGGCGACTCGTCGTCGTTGGCCCGCGCTGCTTCACATTCGGCCATGCGCGCCTTGACCTCGGGGTGCTGAGCAAGTTCTTCCGGTAGGCGTGTAGCGCGCCCCAAGTCCGCCATCACCAACTGCTCAACACGCAGCCCCTCTGTATAAGACAAATCTGCGCCATCCAGCCGAGTTCCGTCCAAGGTGGCCCCCTTGAACTTCGCGAATCTCAGGCGTGCGCCTTGAAGGTCGGCACTGTGCAAGTAGGCCCCCCTGAGGTCCGCCCCATCCAGGGACGCGTCTCGGAGATCTGCATCGATAAGCATCGCTCCTTCGAGCCACGCATCAGCAAGGTTCGCCGCGCGAAGATCCGCGCCAAACAGGTTCGCTTTGACGAGTCGCGCACCGCTCAGCTGAATGCCGCGCAATTCGGACCGGCCAAGGTTCAGTTGGCTTCGATCGCCATGGCGGAAGTGCCGAGCGAGAACGGTCGCTGCGGCTTGAAGGTCTTCTGGCGGTCGCACCGTTGGCATCCAACCCTCCACGTCGACCAAGAATCCAGCCCGCAACAGGGTCCTGCTCTTGTTTTGCGATACTCCCAGCGCTATCTCCGCCTCCGGCTGATCCACGCCTCCTCCCTCGGTAGTGTGGCCTCGGACGAAGGCCGCAATAACATCCTGGATCGCCTCTCGGTCGCCCTCAGAGTCGCGGATGATGCGCTCCAGCGCGTAGATCGCGCCCAAGCGCTCTGTCAGGTTCTTGCAAGCCAGTAGCTTGATCGCTTCAACATAACGGTCGGTGACTTGCCCTTCGCGGGTGAGCGCGGCTTGTTCGCGGTCCTTCGCGACCGTGTGTTGATGGCTGCGGTGCGTGTACACCAGTCCCGCTGCAGTGAGGCCGCCGGCGACGATGGCGACGAGCATGGTGCGGAATCCGGTGACAATGATCCCGGCTGAGGACACCAGCTCGCCACTCTTGTCGCGAAGGTGATTGCCTTCGACCCACCAGGGCCCCCAGATAAGGAGCACAATGAAGGCGGCTATACCGGTTGCTGCGACGGCCCCGTGCCACCAGGGCCGACGCTTGTTGGTTCGCTCGTCGCTCATGCACGGCATGATGTCCGGCCATGACGTGCGGCATGCGGTGAATGGTGTTGTCCAGAGGGAGAGTTGAGGTTACTCCTAGTCGCAGCCGACTCCGTCGCCGTCCACGTCGTGCCAAGGACCAAGACTCATGAGCAGGTCGGGCCCCGCCGCTTCACGTGACGGGGCCGAAGTTGCCGACCGACTCGCATAGCCCGGTTCCCAAGCTGGTCTACGGCCTCGAAACCGGTCCACAGCTCAGTTGGTGCGGCCGTGTTTGCCCACTACAGTGCAGCGTAAGCGACTCACCCACCGAAGAAGCTCAACCGAACGTGACGGTTGGCGTTGTCCACGTTGGTATCGACCAGGCACACCGACTGCCAGGTACCCAGTTCCAGCCGTCCGCCGATCACCGGCAAAGTGGCGTGCGGTGCGATGAGTGCCGGCAGTACGTGGTCGCGACCGTGGCCGGGGCTGCCGTGGCGGTGTTGGTAGCGGTCGTCCGCGGGCAGCAGTGCATGGAGGGTGGCGAGGAGGTCGTCGTCGCTGCCTGCGCCGGTTTCCAGGATGGCGATTCCGGCGGTTGCGTGGGGCACGAAAATATTGAGGAGGCCGTCCCGGCCGACGGCGGCGCGGGTGAGGAACCGCTCGCAGTCGTCCGTCAGGTCGGTGACCGTCTCGGTGTCACCGGTCGTAAGGTGCAGAACGCTGGTCGTGAAGGCATCGGGCATGCCCCCATCTTCTCGCTCGTGGCGCAAGATGGTGCGTCCACGTGCCGAGACGGCATTGACCGGTTCCCAGGTGCGTCGCTACGTTCGGCGACATGTTCCGTTCAGCTCTGCTCACTTCGCGCGGTCACATCGACCTGCTGCGGGTGGCCTCTGCCGCGTGTTGTCGCGGTTGCTGACGTTCCTTCAGCACGTATTCCGCAGGTGAACAAGGGGTCTTTCGGCCCGCACCTGGCTTGCGCACCCCTCTGTTGCCGTAGGCGCCCCGTCGTACGCCATCTCGCCCTGCCCCTGTCGTAGCTCCCGTGCCGTAGCGGGTCCGCCGTCGGGGTGTCGGGCTGTTCGAGGCGTGCGCTCTCCCCGTCCGTGGACTGCTCGTGGAGCTTTCATGACCCTTGGCCATGCCCTCGCCCCGCCCGATATATCAGAGGAAATCGATAAATCCGGTCCCTGTACGGCAGTCGAACTCGAGCCCGTCGTGCCGGAGTCCGCCCGCGGCTCACGGCTGCGGTCCGTACCCCGCCCGCTGCGGCGAGCCATCGGTCCGGTGCTGCTTCTCGCGCTGTGGCAGGTGCTCAGTGCGACGGGTGTCCTGCATCCCGATGTGCTCGCCTCGCCCGGAACCATCGCCCGGGCCGGATCGGATCTGATCGCCGACGGGACCCTGCCGTCCGCAATGGGGATCTCGCTCCAGCGGGTTGCCGCGGGCCTGGTCCTCGGTGGCATCGTCGGGACCGCGCTGGCGTTGGTGTCCGGGCTGTCCCGGCTCGGCGAGGATCTCGTGGATGCGACCGTGCAGATGCTGCGGACCGTCCCCTGGGTGGGGCTGATCCCGCTGTTCATCATCTGGCTGGGGATCGGTGAGGCACCGAAGGTGGCGCTGATCGCGCTCGGCGTGGCCTTCCATCTCTACCTCAATGTGTACGCCGGCATCCGGGGCGTCGACGAGCAACTCATCGAAGCGGGACAGTCGTTGGGGCTCGGGCGCTGGGGGCTCATCCGGCATGTGGTGCTGCCGGGCGCCCTGCCCGGGGCCATGACAGGGCTGCGCTATTCGCTCGCCACAGCCTGGCTGGCGCTGGTCTTCGGCGAGTCCGTCAACGCCGACGCCGGGATCGGCTTCCTGATGAACCAGGCCCGGGAGTTCTTCCGGACCGACGTCATCGTCGTCTGCCTGGTCGTCTACGCATTCCTCGGCCTCACCGCCGATGTCATCGTCCGGATACTCGAAAGGCTGCTGCTGCAATGGCGACCGACCTTCACGGGCCAGTGAGCGCCCGGCCCTACGACACCGCCGTGCGGGTGGAGGGACTGACCCGTTCCTTCGACGGGCGGGCCGTCGTCGACGGGCTCGATCTCACCCTGCACGCCGGGGAGTTCACCGCACTGCTGGGACGCAGCGGCTGCGGGAAGTCCACTCTGCTGCGGGTGCTGGCCGGGCTCGACCGCGACATCACGGGCACGGTGCTGGTGCCCAAGCGACGGGCTGTCGCCTTCCAGGCGCCTCGTCTCATGCCGTGGAAGCGGGTCTGGCGCAATGTGCTGCTCGGGTTGCCGGACAAGCCCGAACGGGCGGTGGCCGAGCGGGCGTTGGAGGAGGTCGGGCTCGGTGAGCGAGCCGGGGCTTGGCCCAAGACACTCTCAGGTGGTGAGGCGCAGCGGGCTTCACTGGCGCGGGCCCTGGTGCGCGAACCCGATCTGCTGCTGCTCGACGAGCCTTTCGGTGCGCTCGACGCGCTGACCCGGATCAAGGCTCAGCAACTGGTCGCCGAGCTCTGGCAGCGGCGCGGCTGCGCGGTGCTGCTCGTCACACATGACGTGGACGAGGCACTGCTGCTCGCCGACCGTGCGCTGGTGATGCGGGACGGCGCCATCGCGTACGGGACGCCCGTTGATCTGGACCGGCCGCGCACCGTGGGCAGTCCTGAGTTCGCCGCGCTGCGCTCCCGGCTGCTGACCGAGCTGGGTGTCGCGGAGGAAGCCGCTCCGGCCGAGGCCGCCTGACCAGCCGACCCCTGACCAGCACATCTTCCCTATACGTTCGACCTTCGGAAAGAGGCATGCCATGAGACGCCGTACCCTGCCCGCTCTGCTTCTGCCGCTCGCCCTGCTGCTCACCGCCTGCGGTGGTGCCTCGTCCGCGTCCACCACGGACAGCACCGACGGCCAGGGTGGCGTCACGCTCAACGTCGGTGACCAGAAGGGAGGTTACGAGGCGATCCTGCGGGCCTCGGGAGAGCTCGACCACCTCGACTACCGGATCAAATGGTCGACCTTCACCTCCGGGCCGCCACTTCTGGAGGCGGTGAACGCCAAGGCCGTGGACATCGGCGGTGTCGGCAACACACCGCCGGTCTTCGCCGCCGGTTCCGATTCGAAGATCGTGGTGGTGGGCGCTTCCCATGGATCGTCGGCGGGCGAGGCGATCGTGGTGCCGAAGGGCTCCGGGCTGAAGACGCCCGCGCAGCTGAAGGGCAAGTCCATTGCGGTGGCGCAGGGAAGCTCCGCCCACTACCAGCTCGTTGCCTCGCTGAAGAAGGCGGGGCTCAGCCTCTCGGACGTAAAGCTGAACTTCCTGCAGCCGGCCGATGCGCTGGCCGCGTTCAGCCGGGGCAAGGTCGACGCCTGGGCGATCTGGGATCCGTACACCTCGCAGATCCTGCGCAGTGGGCAGGCGCGGGTGCTGACCACGGGTGAGGGGATCGTCAACGGCCTGAGCTTCCAGGTCGCCTCTCCCGCGGCCCTGAAGGACACCAGGAAGTCCAGGGCGATCGGCGATCTGCTGGTCCGACTGGAGCGGGCACAGAGCTGGGTGTTCAGACATCCGGAGGCGTGGGCGAAGGTCTGGGCGAAGGAGACCGGGCTGCCGTATGCCGTCGCTCTGGACGCCGCGAAGCGCAGCTACGGGACGCGGGTGCCCGTTGCCGTCGACCCGGCGGCGATCGCGTCCGAGCAGGCGATCGCCGACACCTTCGCCGATCTGAAGCTCATTCCGCGCCGGTTCACCTTCAAGGACTACGTCGACACCCGGTTCAACCGCGATCTGCCCGCGTCCTCGGCAGCCCCCCGCTCGTACGGAAAGGCCACGTCATGAACGTTCATCTGCACTGGTTCCTCCCCACAGGCGGTGACGGCCGCACGCTCGTCGACCGCCACGCGTACACCGACGGCGGGATCAAGCGGGACCGGATCACTCCGGTGAGCGGGGTCCGGGCGCCCGATATCGAGTATCTGGCACAGATCGCCAAGGCGGCCGAGCAGCTGGGCTTCGAGGCGGTGCTGACGCCGACCGGCACCTGGTGCGAAGACGCCTGGCTGACGACGGTGGCGCTGGCGCAGCACACCGAGCGGCTGAAGTTCCTGGTGGCGTTCCGGCCGGGGGTGATCTCGCCGGTGCTCGCGGCGCAGATGGCCGCGACGTATCAGCGGATCACCCGGGGCCGGCTGCTGCTCAATGTGGTGACGGGCGGCGACTCGACCGAGCAGCGACGGTTCGGTGACCATCTGGACCACGACCGGCGTTACGCGCGGACCGCCGAGTTCCTTTCGGTGGTCCGGGGTGTGTGGAGCGGGCAGCCGTACGACTTCGACGGTGAGCACTATCAGGTGGAGGGCGGACTGACGGCGCTGCCGCCGGACCCGCTGCCGGAGATCTTCTTCGGCGGGTCGTCGGCGGCGGCCGGGCCCGTGGCCGCCGCACACGCCGATGTGTATCTGACCTGGGGCGAGCCGCCGGCCGATGTGAAGCAGAAGATCGACTGGATCCGCGGGCTCGCGGAGCAGCAGGGTCGCGATGTCCGGTTCGGGATCCGGCTGCACACCATCTCGCGCGACTCGGCGAAGGAGGCGTGGGCGACGGCGGACCGACTGCTCGGCGATCTCGATCCGGAGACGGTCGCCGCTGCGCAGCAGGCGCTGGGGCGGAGTGAGTCGGTGGGACAGCAGCGGATGCTGGCCCTGCATGGCGGCTCGCGCGACAAGCTGGAGATCTCGCCGAACCTGTGGGCGGGTGTCGGTCTGGTGCGGGGCGGCGCGGGCACGGCGCTGGTCGGCAGTCACTCGGATGTCGCGGACCGGATCGAGGAGTATCACGCACTGGGTGTGGAGCACTTCGTGCTCTCCGGCTACCCGCATCTGGAGGAGGCCTACTGGTTCGGTGAGGGGGTCACGCCGGAGCTGGCGGCGCGCGAACTGCTGTCCACCGTTCCGGCCTCGCCGCTGCTGGGGGTGCCTGCCGTGAACGGGCGCCCGGCGTCCGCGCCGGGCGGGGCGCCGCTGCTGATCGCCGGGGGTCGCTGACCGGGAAGATCCCGGACGCCCGCATAGTTGGTAGAAGCGTGAACAACTCTGGGGCCGGCGAAGCGCGCGAAGTGGATGTGGTCGTGATCGGCGCCGGACAGGCAGGTCTGTCCGGCGCCTATCATCTGCGGCGCGTCGGCCTCGAGCCGGACCGCGACTTCGTCGTGCTCGACCACGCACCCCGGCCGGGCGGCGCATGGCAGTTCCGGTGGCCGTCACTGACCTACGGCAAGGTCCACGGGATGCACGCGCTGCCCGGCATGGAACTGACCGGCGCCGATGACAGCCGGGCCTCGTCGGAGGTGATCGGTGAGTACTTCGACGCCTACGAGCGCACCTTCGGTCTGCGGGTTCACCGGCCCGTCGAGGTGAGCGCCGTGCGCGAGGGCGACGGCGGGCGGTTGTCGGTCGAGACCTCCGAGGGTACGTACGCCACCCGCGCCCTGATCAATGCCACGGGCACCTGGGACCGGCCGTTCTGGCCGCGCTACCCGGGCCAGGACACCTTCCGGGGCCGCCAGCTGCACACCGCGAACTACCCGGGTCCGCAGGAGTTCGCCGGGCAGCGGGTGATCGTGGTCGGCGGCGGGGCTTCCGGAACGCAGCATCTGATGGAGATCGCCGAGGTGGCGGCGGAGACCTTCTGGGTGACACGCCGGCCGCCGGTCTTCCGGGAGGGGCCGTTCGGCGAGGATCAGGGGCGGGCCGCCGTGGCCATGGTGGAGGAGCGCGTACGGCGGGGGCTGCCGCCGCAGAGTGTGGTGAGTGTGACCGGACTGCCGCTCACCGACGCCGTCCGGCGGGCCCGCGCGGAGGGAGTGCTCGACCGGCTGCCGATGTTCGACCGGATCACTCCGACCGGAGTGACCTGGGACGACGGCCGGTCGGTGGAGGCCGATGTCATCCTCTGGGCGACCGGGTTCCGCGCCGCCATCGACCATCTCGCACCGTTGAGGCTGCGCGAGCCGGGCGGCGGTATCCGAGTCGAGGGCACGCAGGCCGTACGGGACGCGCGCATCCATCTCGTCGGGTACGGACCCTCCGCGAGCACCATCGGGGCCAACCGGGCGGGGCGGGCGGCGGTGCACGCGATCACCCGTCTGCTCAAGGCCCCCGAGGACGGGACGACTACGGACAGGACAGCCGCAGACAGGGCTGTGGAGCATGGCGGCGAACCCGCCGTCACGCTGGTGCGACACTGACCCGCGTGCCGCCGCGGGGATCTGGGACGCCGTTCAACTGCCGCTCGCCTGAAGCCGGTTGCGGTTGAATTCCTGGACGTTCCGCTGGTGCTCGGCATAGCTGTCGGTGAACCGGGTGTCCCCGGGCGCGACCGTCACGAAGTACAGCCAACTGCCTGGCGTGGGTGTGATCGCCGCTTCCATCGCCTGATCCCCCGGGTTACCGATGGGTGTGGGCGGCAGGCCCTTGTGCTCGTAGCTGTTGTACGCACTGTCGATCTTGGTGTCGTCGGCGGTGGTGTCCAGGGTGCTGCGTTTCAGCGCGTAGTTGAGCATGGAGTCCATCTGGAGCGGCATGCCCCTGGCCAGCCGGTTGTAAATGACACGGGACACCTTGCCCATGTCGGCCGTGGTGCCCGCCTCGGCCTGCACGATGCTGGCGATCGTCACGGCCTGATGGGCGGATACGTGATTGCGCCTGGCCCCTGCGGCGATCTGGTCCGCGCCGAATCGTTGCCGTGCCGTGTCGACCATGTACGTCAGCAGGCTCGACGGAGTGGTGCCGGAGGTGACGGGGTACGTCGCCGGGAACAGATAGCCCTCGGGGTTGCCCTTCACCTCGGGCGGCAGTGCGAGGTCCGCCTTGCCGACGGCCTTCCTGGTCGTGCCCGGCGGCACATCGAGGGACCTGTCCACCGCCGCGTACACCTGGGAGGCCCGCCGGCCCTCGGGGATGACGAGGCTGCGTGGCGGCGGGCCGAACATCCCCTCCCTGGCCAGCACCAGCACGAGGACGGCTGCCGCGATACCGAGGACGAGGACGACGCCTGCGAGCAGCGCCGGACGTCCACGTCGGGTCGGCCGGGTCCAGTGGTGGCGCCGGGTGTCCGGGGACTCGTTCACCATGCGGGCACCGTATCCGGGCGCCGACGCCCCGGCGTGGACGACACGGCCCCCGCATGGCGCGACAGAACACACGAACAGGGGATCGGATGTTCGCTGGAACGTGTGATCGTATGCCCATTCGTAGCTCAACTCCCCTGCGGCATCACATGATTACAGGGCGCAAACGACGAGCTGCAGACCGCGACTGCGCAGTCCCACATATGCACCATGTACGAGGAGAAACACCGAATGAACCTCATCACCAGCCTGCTCGCCGGCATCGTCCACTTCGTGGGTTGGCTCGTCTGACCATTGCTCCACCGGCGCCGTCGCTCCCCGTCCCACGGGGGCGGCGGCGCCGTCGTGTTACCCGGCGTCAGTCCCGGCGCCCCGGTCCTGCGAAAGCAGGCAGCGCGGCGAAGTCGGATGCCACGCCGACCGCTTCCGCGAGCGCGCCGAGGGTGCGGCGGACCCGGGTCAGGGGGTGATCGGGGAACTCCGCGTCCCACCGTTCATGGTCGGCCGCATGGAACGGCAGTCCGCCCTGGACGTCGGGGGCATAAGGGTGCGGCCTGAAGTACTGCTCCACACCGACCTTTGCGAGCACCACCGCTTCCCGCATCCCCGTCATGCCGTGCTCGGCCGCCTGAATCTTCACCACGGTGCTGCACCCGGCACGCGGCACGGTGAAACTGCCGATGAACGCCTGCCCGTTCGGCCGGCCGGGCAGCGGCAGCTTGAGTATCTGACGCAGCGCGGGCAGCCCGCCCAGGGTCTTCACCGAGGCCTCGATCAGCCCGCCGCCCGCCTGTGCTGTGTAGTGGGTGAGGGTGTGGCGCAGCGTCGGGCCGTCGTCGAGCCCGGCCGGCAGATCCGGCGGCAGTTCGAAGAGGTGCACCGACAGCACATCGCCGTCGTCGTTCGCCCATGTGTCGTTGTCCACGGGCCGGTATCCGGGGAGTTCCACCCCGATCAGAGCTCTCATGGGCGGGGATCATGCCGTACGGAGAACCGGCCCCGCAGCCCTGGGTGGAGTGCGTCCGGAACTCCCGATCAGCTTGCTACGGGGGCGAGTTGAGTGTCCCGGCGGAGGAGCGCCGCATAGCGGCCGTCCAGCTGGAGCAATTCCTCGTGGCTCCCGCGCTCGGCGGTCCGGCCGCCGTCCAGGACGACGATCTGGTCCGCGTCGCGCACGGTGGAGAGGCGGTGCGCGATCGTGATGGTGGTGCGCCCGGCGGACAGTGCGTCGATCGCCTCCTGCACGGCGAACTCGGTGCGGGTGTCGAGGGCGCTGGTCGCCTCGTCGAGAACGAGGACGGGCGGGTCGCGCAGAATCGTGCGGGCGATGGCCAGGCGCTGCTTCTCGCCGCCCGAGAAGCGGTAGCCGCGCTCGCCGACGAGGGTGTCGTAGCCGTCGGGCAGCGAGGCGATGTGGTCGTGGATCTGTGCCGCGCGGGCGGCTGCCTCGATCTCGGCGTCGGTCGCGTCCGGCTTGGCGAAGCGCAGGTTCTCGGCGACCGAGGCGTGGAAGAGGTATGTCTCCTGGGAGACCACGCCGACGGCCCGGGCGAGCGTGTCGAAGTCCAGATCGCGTACATCGACGCCGTCGAGCGTGACCCGGCCGCCGGTGACGTCGTAGAGCCGCGGCACCAGGTAGCTGAGCGTGGACTTGCCGGAGCCGGTGGGGCCGACGACGGCGAGGCTGCCGCCGGCCGGCACGGCGACATCGACACCGCTGAGGGTCGGGCCGCTCTTCTCGTCGTAGCTGAAGTCGACGTCCTCGAAGCGGATCTCGCCGCGGATCTTCTCCAGCCGGACGGGATTCTCGGGCTCGGTGATGTCCACCCTGAGGTCGAGGTACTCGAAGATCCGCTGGAAGAGCGCGAGGGATGTCTGCATCTGCACTCCGGTGGAGAGCAGGCTCACGGCGGGCCGGAAGAGGCCCTGCTGGAGCGAGACGAAGGCGACGAGCGTGCCGATGGAGACGGCGGGGCCGCCGGACTGCAGGGCGAGGCCCGCGGCCCAGTAGATGACGGCGGGCATGGCGGCCATGACGATGCCGATCGTCGACATCCGCCACCGCCCGGCCATGCTTGAGCGCACTTCGAGGTCGACCAGGCGCTCGGACTCCTCGGCGAAGCCCTTGGTGAGGGAGTCCGCCCGGCCCATGGTCCGGCCGAGCAGGATGCCGCTGACGGAGAGGGACTCGGTGACCGTCGCCGCCATGGCGGCCATCTGCTTCTGGCGCTGGGTGGTGATCTTCTTGCGCTCCCGGCCGACCCGGCGGCTGATCCAGACGAAGACCGGCAGCAGTGCCAGCGAGACCAGGGTGAGCCGCCAGTCCAGCGCCAGCATCGCGACGACGGTGGCGATGACCGCCGTGAGGTTGGAGACCAGGGAGGTGGCGGTGGAGGTGACGGTCGCCTGCATCCCGCCGATGTCGTTGGCGATGCGGGACTGTACCTCGCCCGTACGGGTCCGGGTGAAGAAGGCGAGGGGCATCCGCTGCAGCTGGGCGTAGACCGCCGTGCGCAGGTCGTGCATGACTCGCTGGCCGACCGTGGTCGAGATCAGCGTCTGCAGGACGCCGAAGACGCTGTTCATCACGGCGGTGAGGATCATGCCGAGGGCGAGCAGCGACAGCAGTCCCGTACGACCCTGGGGGATGGCGGTGTCGAGAATCTCGCGCAGCAGGAACGGTGAGGCCACCGAGACCAGTGACGAGGCGCCGACGAGCAGTCCGACCAGCGCGAGCCGGCCGCGGTACGGGTGGAAGAGGCGGAGGATCCGGCGCAGCTCGGCCGGCGGCTGCGTGCCGTCCCTGGGCGGGGGCGTCCACGTGGGTTCGTCGGGTTTCATGGGCTCCTTCGACAGACGTGACAGAGGGAGACGGCTGCGGGCAGCAGTCAAACTTTTGAGAGCATAGCTCATTGTTACCTATACTCACAATGAACGGAGTCCTGATACTGTTCCCGCATGGACTCCCCCGACTCCGACGGCCTGCTGGCCGAGCAGCTACTGCGGCTGACCCGTCGGCTGCACCGCATCCAGAGCCGCCAACTGGAGCCGATAGGCATCACCCCGGCCCAGTTCCGGCTGCTGCGCACGGTCGCCCACTACGACGGACCGCCCCGGATGGCGGATCTCGCGCAGCGCCTGGATGTCGTGCCGCGCGCCGTGACGAGCCTGGTCGATGCGCTGGAGGCGAGCGGCCGGGTGCGCCGCACTCCGGATCCGGACAGCCGCCGGGTGGTCCGGATCGAGCTCACCGACGAGGGCCGCGCCACGCTCCGGTCGCTGCGCGACGCGCGCCGGGCGGCCGCAGAGGAGATCCTGGCTCCGTTGTCAGCCGATCAGCGCGAGGTGCTGGGCGGACTGCTGTCCGCTCTCGTCGCCGGAATGCCGGAGCGCCGCTGCTAACCAAGGGCTGTCCCGTGGTCCCCCGTGGATCAGCGCGCGGCGTCGGATGCGGTGCATGGCAAGTCGGAGGGACGTCCGCATACTGGATGTATCCGGGTGTTCCGACGACGCGGCGAGGCGCCGTGGCTGTTGTCGCGCGCCCGCCAGGGATTTCGGAACAGCCCTTAGCCGCACCGATGGCCGCGGGCCTACCGATATCCGCGAGCCGTACCGATCGTCGCACCGATCATGGACCGGGCATGAGCGGTACGGATCTTCGCTGGTAGAAAGGTGCGAGTACCGCACCGAACCGCCGAGGGGACCGTCGTCATGCCGCTGCTGGAGCCGAAGCCCGAAGCCCTCCGTCCTGGTGCGGCGCGCTCCGCGTCCCCCGATCGGGCCCTCGACGGCCGGGCGGCGGGCACACCCGAACCGCTGCGCGGCGAGCTGACTGCCCTGCTGGGGCCGGAGAAGGTGCTGTGGAAGGTCTCCGACCTGGTGAAGTACGCCTCCGATGCCAGCCCGTACCGGTTCGTCCCGCAGGTCGTCGTGGTCCCCGAGGACATCGACGACATCTCGGCGATCCTGTCGTACGCGCACGGCAAGGGTCGCGAAGTCGTCTTCCGGGCCGCCGGCACCAGTCTGAACGGCCAGGCGCAGGGCGAGGACATCCTTGTCGACGTCCGCCACCACTGGACGGGCATCGAAGTCCTGGACGACGGCGCGCAGGCCCGTATCCGCCCCGGGACCACGGTCATGCGCGCCAATGCCACCCTCGCCCGGTACGGCAGGCTGCTGGGCCCCGACCCGGCCAGCGCCATCGCGTGCACGATCGGCGGGGTCGTCGCCAACAACGCCTCCGGAATGACCGCCGGCACCACCCGTAATTCGTACCGCACCGTCTCCTCGCTCACCTTTGTGCTGCCGAGCGGCACGGTCGTCGACACAGCCGACCCGGCGGCGGACGAGCTGCTGGCCCATGCCGAGCCCCGGCTGTGCGAGGAGCTGCTGGCCCTCAAGGCGGAGATCGAGGCGGATGCGCAGCTCACCGCCCGGATCCGCGCCAAGTACGAGATCAAGAACACCAACGGGTACCGGCTCGACGCCTTCCTGGACGGCTCGACGCCCGTAGAGATCCTGCGCGGGCTGATGGTCGGCTCGGAGGGCACCTTCGGGTTCATCTCCGAGGTCGTCTTCGACACCCTGCCGCTGGACCGGAAGGTCTCCAGCGCGCTGCTCTTCTTCCCCTCGCTGACCGCCGCGGCGGCTGCCGTGCCCCGTTTCAACGAGGCGGGGGCGATCGCCGTCGAGCTGATGGACGGCAATACGCTGCGCGCTTCGGTGAGCGTCCAGGGCGTGCCGGCCGACTGGGCCGAACTGCCCAAGGAGACCGCGGCGCTGCTGGTGGAGTTCCGGGCTCCGGACGAGCCGGGGCAGGAGGCGTACGAGCGTGCGGCGGCCGCCGCCGTCGAGAGGCTGGATCTTGTCGCGCCGGTCGCCTCGGTGACCAATGAGTTCACCCGCGAGGCCAAGGCCATCTCCGGTTACTGGAAGGCCCGCAAAGCCTTCGTCACCGCAGTCGGCGGCTCCCGCCCGTCGGGTACGACGCTGATCACGGAGGACTTCGCGGTCCCGCCGTCGCTGCTCGCCGACGCCTGCGAATCCCTCCTCCGGCTCCAGGCGGAGCACGGCTTCGACGCCGCCGTCGCGGGTCACGCCGCACACGGCAATCTGCACTTCCTGCTCGCCTTCGACGCGGCGAAGCCGTCCGACGTCGACCGGTACGCCGCGTTCATGGACGACTTCTGCCGGCTGACCGTGGAGCGCTTCGACGGCTCGCTCAAGGCGGAGCACGCCACCGGCCGCAACATCGCTCCGTTCCTGGAGCTGGAGTGGGGCCCCAAGGCGACCGAGCTGATGTGGCGCACGAAGCAGGTCATCGACCCCGACGGGGTGCTGGCGCCCCGGATCGTCCTCGACCGCGACCCGAAGGCGCATCTGCGCGGGCTGAAGACCATCCCCGAGGTCGAGCTGATCGCCGACCCGTGCATCGAGTGCGGCTTCTGCGAACCGACCTGTCCCAGCGAGGACTTGACCACCACTCCGCGCCAGCGGATCGTGCTGCGGCGGGAGATGATGCGGCAGCCGAACGGTTCGCCGGTGGAGACCGCACTGCTCGACGCGTACGGCTACGACGCCGTCGACACCTGCGCAGGCGACTCCACCTGCAAGCTCGCCTGCCCGGTCGGCATCGACACCGGCGCCATGATGAAGGACTTCCGCCACCAGCGGCACTCGCCGCGCGAGGAACGGATCGCGGCGCTCACGGCGAAGAACTTCAAGGCGGTGGAGGCCTCGGCGCGGCTGGCGGTCGCCGCGGCGGACAGGATCGGCGACCGGCTGCTGGAAACCGTCACCGGGCTCGCCCGCAAGGCCGTACGCCCCGATCTGGTGCCCGAGTGGCTGCCGGAGATCCCCGGCGCGGCCGCTCGCAAGCTGCCCCACACCTCGCGGGTCGGAGCGAGCGCCGTCTACTACCCGGCCTGCGTGAACCGGATCTTCGGCGACCCCGACGGCCATCGCGGCCCTTCGCTGCCGCAGGCCGTCGTCGCCGTCTCGGCCCGTGCCGGAAGGCCGGTGTGGATCCCGGAGGATGTCGCGGGAACCTGCTGCGCGACGATCTGGCACTCCAAGGGGTACGACGAGGGCAATGCGGTGATGGCCAACCGCATCGTCGAGGCCGCCTGGGGCTGGACGGCGGGTGGCACGCTTCCGCTCGTCGTCGACGCCTCGTCGTGCACGCTGGGTATCGCCCATGAGGTGGTGCCGTATCTCACCGAGGAGAACCGGGAGTTGCACCGGGAGCTGACCGTCGTCGACTCCCTCGTCTGGGCGGCCGACGAGCTGCTGCCGGAGCTGACGATCCTGCGCAAGACCGGTTCGGCGGTCCTGCACCCGACGTGTTCGATGCAGCACCTGGGCGACGTGGAACATTTGCGTGTGGTCGCCGAGGCGTGCGCGGAGGAGGTCGTCGTCCCGGACGACGCCGGGTGCTGCGCGTTCGCGGGCGACCGCGGGATGCTGCACAAGGAGCTGACGGCGTCGGCGACGGCGAAGGAGGCCGCCGAGGTGAACTCCCGCGAATACGACGCGTATCTCTCCGCCAACCGGATGTGCGAGATCGGCATGGACCGGGCCACGGGGCGCGAGTACCACTCGGTCCTGATGGAACTGGAGCGGGCGACGCGTCCCTGACGCCTTCCCCGCACCACCGCGTACCTGCCCACGCCCGCGGCGATCCGCTCCCTCTCGCGGGAGCGGCCGGACGAGAGGTTGGCGTGGTCAGGCCGCTCGGAGCGTGGCCTTGTCGCCCATCACCACGACCGGGTGCTGCTTCGGGTCGAGGGTGCGCAACAGCAGCTGCATGGCCGATTTGGGCAGGCTCACACAGGCCGACGTACCGCTCCCGTGGTCCATGTGCAGCCAGATGCTGCCACCCTTCGACTGTCCCAGCGGGCGCGTGGGGTCGTTGGGCGCAGTGCCCTTGACGCGGTTGTAGTCGATGGCGATGACGTAGTCGAAGTCGTGCCAGTACGGCTTCGACCAGTAGCGCGGTGCCTGGATCGACGCCGACTGTGTGTACGGGAGGAGGGCGCCCGGGTCGGCCAGGGCACCGCCCGCGTCGGTGAGCGTGAATACGCCGACCGGACTGCGCTTGTCGTCCTCGTGATGGTCGGTGGTCCAGCCCTTCCTGCCGTTGTGGGCCTTCCAGCTGCCGGTGGTGTCCCAGGTGGCGCCGTGCTTGGTGTACAGCACGACGGTGGAGTCGGCCGAGTTCTTGCCCGCGCCGTAGACCGCGACGACCTGCCGCGAGTTCCCGGGTATCTGCGTGTACAGCCGGTCGCCCACATCGGGAATGCGCTTCAGATCGGCGGTCGGCGCCTTCCGGTTCGTTGCGCTACCGGACTTCGTGTCGTCCTGCTGCCCCTCGTGCGAGCTGCCGCACGCTGTCAGGGGAGTGAGCATGAGACCACAGGCCGCTGCCGCGACAGCCATTCGTACCGGACCGGTTATTCGCATCCGCCCATATTCGCACCACGCCCGAGCGGCCGGGCTCACCGCCTGTGACCTGCCTCGAATACGAGCCGAATCTTTACCGTCGAGCGAAAAACCGTTTGCCTCGGACCCGGCCAGGACGCGAACCTTGCACGGTTTGGTCCCCCCACCCGTTCCTCGAGGTCTTCGACAGATCTCCGCCCTTCCGAACCATGGGACGTCATGCAGATTCGCGATCTTCCGTATTCAGATCCTGGCGATCCTGATGTCCGGTCAGGCCCACGCTTCCTGCTCTGGCTCGGCCGCAATCAGATCCGTGGCCAGCTCAAGTCCATGTCCTGGGGCCTGTTGCACCAGTGCTCCATCGCCGGGCTGCCGCTGGCCGTCGGCTTCGCCGTGCAGGCGGTGGTCGACCGTTCAGGCGGCCGGCTCGCGCTGGCGGGCGGGCTCATCGCGGTCCTCGGTGTGCTGATCGCGGTCGGCGACACCATGCTCCACCGGACCGCCGTCACCAACTGGATCACTGCCGCCGCCCGCGTCCAGCAGTTGCTGGCCCGTAGGACGGCGGAGCTCGGGGCCGCGCTGACCCGCCGGGTCGCCGCGGGCGAGGTCGTCGCGGTGTCCACCGGCGACGTCGAGAAGATCGGCTGGTTCGTCGAGGCGCTCTCCCGCTTCGCCGCCGCAGCCGCCGCTCTCGTGCTGATCTGCGTCGGGCTCGTCCTTTATCTGCCGTCGCTGGGCGTCCTGGTGGTGCTCGCCATGCCGCTCCTGGCGCTGGCGGTACTGCCGCTGCTCCCCCGCGCCACCCGGCGCGCCGACCTCCAGCGCGAGAAAGCCGGAAAGGCCACCGAGCTGGCGTCGGACACCATCGCCGGGCTGCGGGTGCTACGCGGTATCGGCGGCGAGGAGCTGTTTCTCGGCCGCTACCGGAGCGCCTCGCAGGAGGTCCGCAAGGCTGCGGTGCGCAGCGCGCAGATGTGGTCGCTGATCTCGGCGATCCAGGTGCTGCTGCCGGGCGTGCTGCTGATCTCGCTGGTCGTGTACGGCGCGACGCTGGCCCACGACGGCCGGATCGAGGTCGGTCAGCTGGTCACGGTCTACAGCGCGGCGACACTGATGCTGTTCCCGCTGCGGCACTTCGAGGAGATCGCGATGGCGTACTCCTTCTCGCGGCCGTCCGCGCAGCGGGCCGTCCGGGTGCTTTCGCTGCACCGCACCGCCGAGCCTTCGACCGTCGACGCGGTACCGGCCGGTGACCTGTACGACCCGGTCACCGGACTGATGGCACCGTCGGGTCTGTTCACCGCGGTGGTCTGCGGCGACCCGGACGAGGCGGGCCGGCTGGCCGAGCGGCTCGGCGGACACGCCGAGGTGGGCGCGGAACCGGACACGGCGGACGACGCCCCCGACGGCCCGCCGGACAAGACCCCGTCCGTCCTGCTCGGTGGCGTACCCCTGGACGAGCTTCCGCTGGCGGCCGCCCGAACCGCGGTGCTGGTCCAGGACAAGGACCCGGTGCTGCTCTCCGGGACACTGCGGGAGCTGCTCGACGTGCCGTCGTCCGGTCTGGTGACCGCCGAGGACGCGCTGTCCGCCGCCCAGTGCGGTGATGTGCTGGACGCGCTGGCCCAGGCCTCGGTCGCCACCGACGGCGACCCGATGACCACCAGGATCACCGAGCGCGGCCGGTCGCTCTCCGGAGGCCAGCGCCAGCGGCTCGCGCTGGCCCGTTCGCTGGTCACCGACCCTGAGGCACTGGTTCTGGATGAGCCGACGTCCGCCGTCGACTCGCACACGGAGGCCAGGGTCGCCGCCGGGATCAAGGCGCTGCGCACCGGTCGCACGACGGTGGCCTTCGCCTCGTCGCCCCTGCTGCTCGACCTCGCGGACCGCGTGGTGCTGGTGCACGACGGCACAGTCGTCGCGGTCGGGGCGCACCGCGAGCTGCTGCACACCGAACCGCGGTACCGGGCGGTCGTCACACGTGAGACCGAGGACGAAATCGCGGCCCTGACCGCACTGGACAAGATCGACGAGATCGAATCGATCGAAGAAATCGAGGAGAGGGCATGATCGGCGTCGCACAACCGACGTACGACCCGGCCGCCCCGGAGTCGGCAACGACTCTGCCGGTCGGCACCCCCGCCACCGTACGGACCTATGTACGGGAGCTGATGCGGCGCCACCGCAAGCCCTTCGCCGTGCTCATCTCGGTCAACGCTGTCGCGGTGATCGCCTCGATCGTCGGGCCGTATCTGCTGGGCGGGCTGGTCGAGGACCTGTCGAACGGGGTCGCCGACCTCCATCTGGAGCGCACCGCGGCGGTGTTCGCGTTCGCGCTGGTGGTACAGACCGTGTTCACACGGATGATGCGGCTGCGCAGCGCCATGCTCGGCGAGGAGATGCTGGCCGATCTGCGCGAGGACTTCCTCGTCCGGTCGGTCGGGCTCCCGCCGGGGGTGCTGGAGCGAGCCGGAACCGGTGATCTGCTGTCCCGGATCACCACGGACATCGACCGGCTGGCCAACGCGATGCGTGAGGCCGTGCCGCAACTGGCGATCGGTGTGGTGTGGGCGGGGCTGCTGCTCGGTGCGCTCACCGTGACCGCTCCCCCGCTGGCTCTCTCCGTACTGATCGCCCTGCCGGTGCTGATCCTCGGCTGCCGCTGGTACTTTCGCCGGGCGCCGTCCGCGTACCGCTCGGAGGCCGCCGGATACGCCGCGGTCGCGGCGATGCTCGCGGAGACCGTGGACGCAGGGCGGACCGTGGAGGCGCACCGGCTCGGCGCACGCCGGGTGGCCCTGTCGGACCGGCGGATCAAGGAGTGGACGGCGTGGGAGCGGTACACGCTGTTCCTGCGTTCGGTGCTGTTCCCCGTCATCAACGTCACGTACGTGACGATCCTCGGCGCGGTCCTGATGCTCGGCGGGTGGTTCGTCATCGAGGGGTGGCTCACCGTCGGCCAGCTGACGACCGGTGCGCTGCTCGCGCAGATGATGGTCGACCCGATCGGTCTGATCCTGCGCTGGTACGACGAGTTGCAGGTCGCGCAGGTGTCGTTGGCCCGGCTGGTCGGTGTCCGGGACATCGAGCCGGACGCGGGCGAGACGGCGGTCGTCCCGGACGGCCGGGACGTCCGGGCGGGTGATGTGCACTTCGGCTACCGCGACGGGGTCGACGTCCTCCACAAGGTGTCGCTGGATGTCGCCCCCGGCACGCGCCTGGCGCTGGTCGGCCCGTCCGGTGCGGGCAAGTCCACGCTCGGCCGGCTGCTGGCCGGGATCTACGCCCCACGCACCGGTGAAGTCACGCTGGGCGGTGCGGAGTTGTCCCGGATGACGGCGGAGCGGGTACGTACGCATGTGGCGCTGGTCAACCAGGAACACCATGTATTCGTCGGTTCGCTGCGTGACAATCTGCTGCTGGCCCGTACGGGTGCCGAGGACGCCGAGCTGTGGGCGTCGCTCGCCGCGGTCGACGCGGACGGCTGGGCGAAGGCGCTGAACGAGGGGCTGGACACCGAGGTCGGTTCGGGCGGTCTGTCACTGACCCCGGCGCAGGCGCAGCAGATCGCGCTGGCCCGGCTGGTGCTGGCCGATCCGCACACGCTGGTGCTGGACGAGGCGACCTCGCTGCTGGACCCGCGGGCGGCCCGGCATCTGGAACGCTCGCTGGCACGGGTGCTGGACGGCCGCACGGTCGTGGCGATCGCGCACCGGCTGCACACCGCGCACGACGCGGATGTGATCGCGGTGGTCGAGAGCGGCCGGATCAGCGAACTGGGCAGCCATGACGAACTGGTGGAGGCGGACGGCGCCTATGCGGCGCTGTGGCGGTCCTGGCACGGCTGATCGGCGTGTCCGGCGGCTTCGCCGGATCGCCCGGCTTCTCCGGACAGCGAAACATGAAAGGGAGAGGAGCAGCCGACTGCCACCATGGCCGGATGGCCAACAACACGGCGATCCGCCGCCTCGACCTGGGCTACTTCGTCCGACCCGCTTCGGAGACCGGCGGCCCTCAGCCGCGGATCGAACCCGTACTCGCCTATTTGGTCCGGCGCCACGAAGGACTGATCCTCTTCGACACCGGCATCGGTGCCGCCGATCCCGGGACCGAAGCTCACTACCGCCCCCGGCGCCGAGGGCTGGAGAGCGCCCTAGCAGACGCCGGAATTTCTCTCTCGGATGTCTCCTTGGTGGTGAACTGCCACCTCCACTTCGACCACTGCGGGGGCAACAGGTTACTGGGGGACACGCCGATCCTGGTGCAGGACGTGGAGCTGGCCGCCGCGCGCCGCGGCGGCTACACCATCGACGAACTCGTCGACTTTCCTGACGCGAGCTACGAGGAGATCAGCGGAGAAGCCGAGGTCTGGCCAGGAGTACGGATCATCCCCACTCCTGGCCACACCGACGGCCACCAGTCGCTGGTGGTCCGGCAGAGCGACGGCACCGTCGTCCTCGCCGGTCAGGCACACGACTTCGCCTCCGACTTCGCAGCGGATCAGTTGGCCCGCCACGCACAGCTCGAAGGTCTGGAACAACCGCTGCCCACCTATCGACCGTGGCTCGAGCGGCTCGCCGACTTCGACCCGCGACGTGTGCTCTTCGCGCACGACTGCGCGGTCTGGGAACCGTCCCGCGCAGCCGTCGACGTCAACTCCTGACCCCGCCCCCGACCGAACGTCCCGCTCACGACTGCCGCGAGGGGAACACTGCGGACGCGATCGTCCGGACCGACGGGCAGCCGATTGTTCGGACCGGCTCTTCGCCTCGGTGACTCAGTACAAACTGCGGCTACTGCAGGTTGTCGATTCGGGTGCTCACCGGCCGGCACACGGTACGGCGGTCAGATGAAGTTCAGGGCGGCCGCCGCGCCCGCTCCCCCGAGCACCATGAACGTCGGCATGAGCACCTTCAGCTCCACCCAGCTGCCGGCCCGGAATCGCATGACCTTCGGCGGCCCCACGGGGTACCAGCGCTTGCGGCCCAGCGGGATCGGCCACAGGATCGGGCAGCCGGAGACGGTCAGCGCGTCGCCGATGTCGTGGACGAGGGCGCCGAGGACGATCGGCAGCCCGAGCCAGAGGTACTCCTGGCCGGGCGCGCTGAAGAGCCAGTCCGAGCCGTTGCCCGGCTTGTCCAGGACGCCCGCCAGGATCCAGGCGCTGGTCGCGCCGAGCAGCCACACCAGGACGTCGCTGGACATCCGGGCGGCCCGCCACAGCAGTCCTTCGACGGCGAGCACCAGATGGACAAAGAGGATCGCGAGGACCGCCCATCGGCCGCCGGCGATCGCCGCGGCGGAGGCCCCGGCACCGATCAGGACGGCCCAGAGCCAGGTGTGCGTCAGGGTCCGGTGGCCACCGTTCCTGCGCGGGTCACCGGGACCCCGGGTCGCCTTGTAGACAGCGTGCGAGAGCTTGTCGACGATCTCGCAGAGTCCGCGGGAGACCGGTCCGAATGCGCGCGAAATGGTCGCGGACTTGTGATCGAGGTCCGGGGCGAGCGCGGCGCCCGCGGTGATCAGTGCACCGACGACCAGGACGGGCCACGGCATCGTATGGCCCGCGGCAGCCGCCGCCGCGCCAACCCCCAGCCAGGCCGCCGCCCCGGACAGTGAGTGTGCCGGTCCCATCATGGTTCTTCCCGCCCCCAGAGTTGTCCGGCCGCCATCGCCGTTGCGATGCGGCCGAGTTGAGTGGGCAGCGTATCGTCCGTGATCTTCGTCCGGTCGTCCGGTTCCCTCATCCGGGCAGAAGGCAGGCAAGATGGGGGCGTGACCCTTATCGATCAGCTGCCCCCGACCGACGACCCGGACGCCCTCTTCGAGGCCTTCTCGTCATGGACCGAGACCCAGGGCATCACCCTCTACCCTGCTCAGGAAGAGGCGCTGATCGAGGTGGTCTCCGGGGCGAACGTGATCCTGTCCACCCCCACCGGCTCCGGAAAGAGCCTGGTCGCGGCAGGTGCGCACTTCACGGCGCTGGCCCAGGACAAGGTCACCTTCTACACCGCACCGATCAAGGCACTGGTCTCGGAGAAGTTCTTCGACCTGTGCAAACTGTTCGGTACGGAGAACGTCGGGATGCTCACCGGCGACGCCTCGGTCAACGCGGACGCCCCGGTGATCTGCTGCACCGCCGAGGTGCTCGCGTCCATCGCGCTGCGGGACGGCAAGCACGCCGACATCGGCCAGGTCGTGATGGACGAGTTCCACTTCTATGCGGAGCCGGACCGCGGCTGGGCCTGGCAGATCCCGCTCCTGGAGCTGCCGCAGGCCCAGTTCATCCTGATGTCGGCCACGCTCGGTGACGTCAAGATGTTCGAGCAGGACCTGACCCGGCGCACCGGCCGTCCCACCTCCGTGGTGCGCTCGGCGACCCGGCCGGTCCCGCTGAGCTACGAGTACCGGCTGACCCCGATCACCGAGACGCTCACCGAACTGCTGGACACCCGGCAGTCACCGGTGTACATCGTGCACTTCACGCAGGCCGCGGCCGTCGAGCGGGCGCAGTCGCTGATGAGCATCAACATGTGCACCAAGGAGGAGAAGGAGAAGATCGCCGACCTGATCGGCAACTTCCGCTTCACCACGAAGTTCGGCCAGAACCTCTCCCGCTATGTGCGGCACGGCATCGGGGTGCATCACGCGGGCATGCTCCCGAAGTACCGGCGGCTGGTGGAGAAGCTCGCCCAGGCCGGTCTGCTGAAGGTGATCTGCGGTACGGACACCCTCGGCGTCGGCGTCAACGTCCCGATCCGTACGGTGCTCTTCACGGCCCTCACCAAGTACGACGGCACCCGGGTCCGTACGCTGCGCGCCCGTGAGTTCCACCAGATCGCCGGCCGCGCGGGCCGGGCCGGCTTCGACACGGCGGGCTTCGTGGTCGCGCAGGCGCCGGAACACGTCATCGAGAACGAGAAGGCCGTCAAGAAAGCGGGCGACGACCCCAAGAAGAAGCGCAAGGTGGTCCGCAAGAAGGCCCCCGAGGGCTTCGTCGCCTGGTCGGAGACGACTTTCGACAAGCTGATCCAGTCCGATCCGGAACCCCTGACCTCCCGCTTCCGGGTCACGCACACGATGTTGCTGTCCGTGATCGCGCGTCCCGGCAATGCCTTCGCGGCGATGCGGCATCTGCTGGAGGACAACCACGAGCCGCGCAAGGCGCAGCTGCGCCACATCCGCCGGGCCATCGCGATCTACCGCTCGCTGCTGGACGGCGGCGTGGTGGAACAGCTCGACAAGCCGGACGCGGAGGGCCGCATCGTGCGGCTCACCGTCGATCTCCAGCAGGACTTCGCGCTGAACCAGCCGCTGTCCACGTTCGCGCTGGCCGCGTTCGACCTGCTGGACGGCGAGTCGCCGTCGTACGCGCTGGACATGGTCTCCGTCGTCGAGTCGACGCTCGACGACCCGCGGCAGATCCTGGCCGCGCAGCAGAACAAGGCGCGCGGCGAAGCGGTCGGCCAGATGAAGGCGGACGGTATCGAGTACGAGGAGCGGATGGAGCTGCTCCAGGACGTCACGTACCCGAAGCCGCTGAGCGAGTTGCTGTGGCACGCGTACGACGTGTACCGCAAGAGCCACCCGTGGGTGGGAGACCACCCGGTCTCGCCGAAGTCCGTGATCCGTGACATGTACGAACGCGCCATGACGTTCACGGAGTTCACCTCGAACTACGAGCTGGCCCGTACCGAGGGCATCGTGCTGCGGTACCTGGCGAGCGCGTACAAGGCTCTTGAGCACACCATCCCGGACGACCTGAAGTCCGAGGACCTGGAGGACCTGATCGCCTGGCTCGGCGAGATGGTGCGGCAGGTGGACTCCAGTCTCCTCGACGAGTGGGAGCAGCTCGCCAACCCGGAGGTGGAGACCGCCGAGGAGGCGCAGGAGCGGGCCGACGAGGTCAAGCCGGTCACCGCCAACGCCCGCGCCTTCCGGGTGCTGGTCCGCAACGCGATGTTCCGCCGGGTGGAGCTGGCCGCGCTGGACAAGGTCGCCGAGCTCGGTGACCTGGACGGCGACGCGGGCTGGGACGAGGACGCGTGGGGCGAGGCGATGGACGCGTACTGGGACGAGTACGAGGACCTGGGCACCGGTCCGGACGCCCGCGGGCCGAAGCTGCTGAAGATCGACGAGGACGCCGCGCACGGACTGTGGCGGGTGCGCCAGACGTTCGCCGACCCGAACGGCGACCACGACTGGGGCATCAGCGCGGAAATCGATCTGGCGGCCTCCGACGAAGAGGGCCGGGCAGTCGTCAGGGTCACCTCGGTCGGCCAGCTGTGACAGCGCTCGCCACACGCACGGCAGCGCTGCGAGAACGGAGACGAAACGCATGACGAACCCCGCCGAGCGCCTGGTCGACCTGCTCGACCTGGAGCGGATCGAGGTCAACATATTCCGCGGGCGCAGCCCCGAGGAGTCCCTGCAGCGGGTCTTCGGCGGCCAGGTCGCCGGGCAGGCGCTGGTGGCGGCCGGCCGCACAACCGACGGGGACCGGCCGGTCCATTCGCTGCACGCGTACTTCCTGCGGCCGGGCCGGCCCGGGGTCCCGATCGTCTACGAGGTGGAACGGGTGCGGGACGGGCGGTCGTTCACCACCCGCCGGGTCACCGCCGTCCAGCAGGGCCGGACCATCTTCACTCTGACGGCGTCCTTCCACCGGCCGGAGGAGGCGGGCTTCGAGCACCAGCTGCCGCCCGCCCGGACCGTCCCGGACCCCGAGCAGCTGCCGACGGTCACCGAGGAGGTCCGCGAGCACCTCGGGGCACTGCCGGACGCGCTGGAACGGATGGCCCGGCGCCAGCCGTTCGACATCCGGTACGTCGACCGACTGCGCTGGACGCACGAGGAGACCAAGGACGCGGACCCGCGCAGCGCCGTCTGGATGCGCGCGGTCGGCCCGCTGGGCGACGACCCGCTCGTGCACACCTGCGCTCTGACGTACGCGAGCGACATGACGCTCCTCGACGCGGTCCGCATCCCGGTGGAGCCGCTGTGGGGACCACGCGGCTTCGACATGGCGTCGCTGGACCACGCGATGTGGTTCCACCGTCCGTTCCGGGCCGACGAGTGGTTCCTGTACGACCAGGAGTCGCCGATCGCAACGGGTGGACGGGGACTGGCGCGCGGCCGGATCTATGACCGCGGCGGCAATCTGCTGGTGTCCGTGGTGCAGGAGGGGTTGTTCCGCCGCCTCGGCTCATAGCCGCCATCGCCGCTCAGGTACCGGGCAGCGGGTCCTGTTCCACCTCATGTCGGCGGGTACGGATGTCCGGCGCGGCGGGGTGCAGTTTGGCGTCGCAGGCGGCGCCCAGACCGGTGCGGCGCGAGTCCGTACCGGTGAGCGGGCGGCCGCAGAGGCGACAACGGACCAACCGTCGGCTCACGGCCCGTCCGGCCTCGGGCAGGGGCTCGATGTCGGACCCGGGCAATGGTTCAGAGGACTCCACGAATCGATCTTCTCAAGTCCCCGGTCTGATCTGCGACTTCCGAACGTCAGACAGCGGAAGAGTTCGCGGGTGAGCAGCGCGCTGACAGGGGACGGCATCGGTCCGGTCGGGCACGACATCACGTACGCCGACTCACCCGGAGGTACGGCCCAGGACATCGCGTAGCCGGAGCGCGAACTGCCGCCCGGCGGCATACCGGCGTGCCTGGAGCACGAAAGGGCGGGGCGCGCTCCTTTGGTCTGCGGCAGCACGATGGCCCGTGCCCACGCGAGATCCGGCGACCGCATCGCCATCGCCGCGCATCTGGGCCACGGCGACGTGTTCGACCGTGCGCTCCATACGTTCGCCGAGGCGTACGCCGACCTGAACGAGCGGGACCATCAGGGTCTGGTCGAGGCCCTACGCGCGGGCCGGCTCTCCGCGTCGGAGCCGGCCGGCGACCGACGGTGATCCGTACGCCGGCCCGGGTCCATGGAGGTGAAGTGCGGTACTCACCGCAGGGCTGCGGTCCGGCATCCCGGGCGAAACGCCCTCGCGTGGTATCACGTTCTGAACGCTCGCGGGCCGGCGCCTGCCTGACGGCTCCGACGCTGAGGAGACAATGAGTATGTCGGCCAAGCCCGTCGGGGCGTCCGCGACGGCGCCCCCGGACCCTTTCGCGATCGTCCGTACCCGTGGCTACACGGGACTGCTGGTGATCGCGGCGCTTCTCGGGGTTCCGATCTCGGCGGTGGCCTTCGGTTTCCTCGCACTCACCCACGAACTCCAGTCGCTGACCTACTCCGACCTGCCGAGGGCGCTGGGCTTCCACTCCACGCCGACGTGGTGGCCGGTGCCGCTGCTCGTCGTCGCCGGCCTGCTGGTCGGGCTGACCATCCGTTACCTTCCCGGCACAGGCGGGCACAAGCCGGCCGAAGGCATGAAGACGACGGGTGCCCCGGCGGCGGTGGAGCTGCCCGGAATCGTGGTCGCCGCCCTGGCCTCGCTCGGCATCGGCGCCGTGCTCGGGCCCGAGGCGCCGCTCATCGCCCTCGGCGGCGGACTTGCCGTGTGGACCGTACGCCTGGTGAAGCGGGACATCGGGCCGAACGCGAGTGCCGTCGTGGGAGCCGCCGGCAGCTTCGCCGCCGTCAGCGCTCTGCTGGGGTCTCCGCTTCTCGGGGCGTTCCTGCTGATGGAGGCGTCGGGCCTCGGCGGGGCCGTGCTCGGGATGGTCCTTGTGCCGGGCCTCCTCGCCTCAGGTGTGGGTTCACTCATCTTCGTCGGGCTTGGTTCGTGGACCGGGCTGGGAACGTACTCCCTGGCACTCCACCACGTGCCACGGGCCGAAGGGCCGGACCTCGCCCAGTTCGGCTGGGCGGTCGTCGTCGGGCTGGCGGCGGCCGTCGTCGGCGAAGGGATCCGGCGGCTCGCCCTGTTCCTCCAGGCCCGGGTCGAGCGACGGATGGTGGTGGGCACCGTACTGATGGGGCTGGTGGTCGGGGTCCTCGCACTGGCGTATGCGGAAGCCACGGGGAAAGCCGCCTCCGGGGTGCTGTACTCGGGGCAGAACGCGCTGGACCCCTTGCTTGCCGGGAGCGCCGGATACACGGTGGGCACGCTCGTGGTGCTCATCGTCTGCAAGGGGCTGGCGTACTGCGCGTCCTTGAGTTGTTTCCGGGGAGGCCCCGTCTTCCCGGCGATGTTCGTGGGAGCGGCGGGTGGCATCGCGCTCTCCCATCTGCCCGGGCTGAACGTGACGTCCGGCTTCGCGATGGGCATCGGTGCCATGTGCGTGGCGATACTCAGGCTCCCGATGACCTCGGTGCTGCTGGCCACTCTGCTGTTGGGATCTCCCGGTCTCACCGTCATGCCGCTGGTGATCGTCTCGGTCGTGGTCGCGTACGTCGTCTCGCTCCGGCTCGCCCCGGAGCCGGACGGCCTCCCGGACGGACGGGGCGCCGCCTGAGCACTCGCCCTCAGGAGCGAAGAGCGTCGACGGGCTCCATGCGGGAGGCCCGCAGTGACGGGTAGAGACCGGCCACGAGTCCGACGAGGGCTCCGGCGACCGGGGCTCCGAGAGCGAGACGGACGTCCAGGACCGGAGTCCAGTCCCTGATGGCGGAGACAGCCACCACGACGACCATGCCCAGGACGGCGCCGATGACGCCGCCGAGCAGTCCGATGGTCGTCGACTCCACCAGGAACTGGCCGGCGACCTGCCGTCGCGAGGCGCCGAGAGCGCGGCGCAGTCCGATCTCCCCGACCCGCTCCATGACCGTCACCAGCGTCACGTTGGCGATACCGATGGCCCCGACCACCAGCGAGACCAGTCCGAGTACCAGGAACAGGCCGTTGACGTCGCCCTGTACTCCCTGGCGTGCCTTGGTCGGGTCGGACGGCGCCGTGACGGCGAGGGCGTCCTCGGCTCCGGGAGCCAGCGCGATCGGGGCCTGGTGGGCAACCTGCTTCGCCGCGCCGAGCGCGGTGTTGATCAGTACCCGGGTCACCGTTCCCAGGCCCAGCTGGTCCTCGGCTGTCGTGGGCGGCAGGATCACCGCGGTGGAGAGCTGCTGTTCCCGCTCGGCTCCGCCGAGAATCCCGATCACGGTGTAGGCCTGGCCCTTCAGGAAGACCGCGGGAGAGTCCTGTATCGAGCTGATGCCGAGGAGTTGTGCGGCCTGGTCGCCGAGCACCGCCACCCGGTCGTGCCTGGCGATGTTGCCGTCGTCGAAGAAGCGCCCGGCGGTCATCCTGCCGCGCACCGCGGCGGGCAGCGTGGGGGACGCGGCGAGGACCGCCATGGTCTGACCGGTGACGTCCCCGGGGGACACCACGTCATTCGCACGTACCTGGACGCTCGCGGTTGCAGTGGAGTCGGCGATCGCCGCCACCGAGTCGACCCCGGCCAGCCGCCCGACCGCGTCGGCGCCCGACCAGTCCACGAGCGGGACGGGGTCGGCCGACGGGGCCGGCGGGGGTACCACGACCGTGACCGACGTGGCGGTGAGGGCATCGAACCGGCCGACTATCTGATTGCCCGCCGTGGACGAGACCCCGATGGTGACGACCAGGGTGGTGATGCCCAGAACCGTGCCCAGTGTGGTCAGGGCGGAGCGCATCGGACGGGCGAGTACCCCCGCCAGCGCCTCGGTGCACAGGTCCCTGAAGTCCATCCAGGGACGCTCGACGACCCTGGCCCTGCCGCGACGCCGTGCACGTCCCCGGCGAGTGGTGTGCCGTCCGTCGGCGTACCGGTCGGCGATCTGCAGGCCCACCGGGTCTGCCGGATCCACTGGGGCCGCCGGCTCCAGGACGCGTGCTCGGGCCCTCATCGGTTCTCCTCCGTGAGCCGTCCGTCGCTGATCCTTACGCGCCTGTGGGCCCGCTTGCTGACCGTCTCTTCGTGGGTGATCACGACCAGAGTCATGCCCTGGTCGCACAGTTCGTCGAAGAGGTCCAGCACCGACTCGGTGTTCTCGCTGTCGAGGTTGCCGGTGGGCTCGTCGCAGAGCAGCAGAGCAGGCTCGCTCATCAGCGCACGGGCGATCGCCACACGCTGCCTTTCACCACCGGAGAGCCTGTCCGGCCGGAAGCCGAACCGGTGCGCCAGGCCCACCCGTTCGAGTGCCTCTTCGGCCCTGGTGCGGCGGCCGGCACGGCCGCGCCCGGGGCGCGGCCGACGGTAGGCCTCGGCCAGCATGACGTTCTCGTCCACCGTCCGGTAGGGCAGCAGATGGAAGGACTGGAAGACGAATCCGATCCGGCTGCCGCGCAGCGAGGTGCGCTCGAGGTCACCGAGCGTCTTGGTCTCCACACCGTCGAGCCAGTAGGCGCCCGAGGTGGGGCGGTCCAGCAGTCCGAGGGTGTTGAGCAGCGTCGACTTGCCGGAACCGGACGGACCGACGATCGACAGGTGCTCGCCGCGCCGGACGGTCAGGTTCACGTCCCGCAGGGCATGCACCGGCGGTTCGGAGTCGAAGGTCCGCTCTACGGAGACCAGTTGGATGACGGTATCGGCGTCGGGCACGACGGACGGCGGCAGTTCGGTCATTGCCCGACCACCACTTGATCGCCCTCCTTCAGGGCATCACCGGACGGCGTGACCTCCACCTGTCCCTCCGCGGAGAGACCCGCCTCGACGGGGACATCCACCGCTTCGCTGCCGCGCCGGACCTGCACCTTGGCCTGCCCGTCGGCCGATGTGTGGAGCGCGGCAATGGGCACCGTCAATACGTCACCGTCCGACGCGCCCACCTTGATGGTCACCTTCGCGGACCCGTTCGCGTTCTTGGTCAGCTCGCCCGACGGGATGGAAATCTGCACCGGTACAGGAGCCGACGCATCATCACCTCCGCCACCTGACGCGCCCGCCGGGATTTCACCGTTCCCCGCATCGTTCTTCGGCACATCGTCGCCGAGCGCCACCAGTTGCCCCTCCACCTTCTTGCCGTCGGGGGTCTCCACCTGCGCTGTCATGCCCTTGTGGAGCAACTTGGCGTCGTTGCTCGGTACCACTGCCTGCACCACGACCTTGGAGCTGGTCACGGTGCCGACCGGTCCGGACGGGGTGTCACCGATCTTCACGGACACCTTGTCCAACCGGGCCGGCAGATCCGGCAGGAAGACAATCTCGCCTGCGGGGACTTTGGTTCCGTAGCCGGCCTGGAAGGCGGAGAGCGCGGCGTCGGCGGCGTCCAACTGCTGCTGTGCTGCCTTGAGCTGCAGCTTTCCGGATTCACCACCGGTGCCGGTGCCGCTGCTGGACCCCGCGGAGCCGCTGCCCGGATTCTTGGCCGCGAGCAGGGCCTGCTGAGCGCTGGTCACAGCCGCTTCAAGCGTTCCCAGCTGCTGTTTGTCCGCGACACCGGGCTCCTGCGCGTGAAAGCCCTTGCTCTTGAACCAGCGGCTCACCGCCGCGGCGTCTCCCTGCCCGTAATTCCCGTTGGTCCCACCGGGGTTGAATCCGAGCCGGGTCAGGGCCTGCTCGAGCTGCTTGACGTCGTCCCCGGACGTGCCGGGACCCAGGGTGCGGTACATCGGTACCGATCCACGCAGCACCAGGACCGGTCGGCCGCTCACCTGCATCAGCACGTCGCCCTCCTTCACCTCCGACCCGGCGACCGGTGCCTTGGTGACCCGCTGGACGACGGCGTCGGTGGACCCGGAACCCCCGGAGCCGGCATCCGGGGGGCCGACAGGCCCGGCCAGGAGCAGACTCTGCGGTGAGGCGAACTCCACCGAGCCCTGAGCCACCACACTCGCGGTCAGCGAACGCCGCTCGACCGCGGCGGTGACCGGTCCGGCCTTCGGCGCCTGGTGTGCGGCAGCCGCATCCGCCGGTGACTGCATCTGCGATCCGGCGAACCAACCGCCCATTCCCACCAGCGCCACCGCGGCAACGATGATCCCCAGCTGCTTGGGACGGCTGCTCTCACGTTTCCGGCGCTGCCTCATCCGGCACCTCCGTGGAACGAGCCCGTCAGGAACTCCGGGAAGTGGACGGCCCGGAATTCCTTGCCGCACTCCAGGTCCTGCATCGCCAAGGCGATGTCCTTGCCGCACTCCAGGTCCTGCATCGCCAAGGCGATGTCCTTGGTGAGCAGCGGCAACAGACTCACCGCTACGGCCGGTTTCCGAACGGTGCGGGATCCAGACATTCTCTTCCATCCGATCGCGAGAGTGGGTGTTGCCAATCAATGGGAGCCGCGGGAGTTGGGCTCCCCCGCGCCAACAGCACCGGGAACACGGCGCCGGTGTGACGAACAGTCCGGTGCCGTCGTCGTGGGCGGCACCGGGGTGTTCCTTTCCCCCTGCTGTCCCGTGCGGCCGACGCGGACGACCAGGTGGTCACAGCCTGTTCAAGCTGGCTTCCCCGACTGCTCGGGACACCTGCTCACCCGGTTCCGGTGCTGCCTCACCCGGCACCGGTGGATCCCGGCGCCTTCAGGAACTGCGGGAAGTAGGCGGCCCGGAATTCCTTGCCGCACTCCAGGTCTTTCATCGCCAGGTCGATTTCCTTGGTGAGCAGCGGCAGAGCCTCGTCCTTGCTCATGGGTTCCTCTGAGGTCCCGTCCGCAGCGGCGGCGCCCGACCCGCGGGCGCCGGCGGGAACGGACGTGGCCGCCTGGAGCTTCACCATTTCCCCGATGCTGGTCGGTTGCGTGGTCGTGACGGGGATGCCGTCCTTCTTCAGGCACGAGGCGTACGACTGCGCCAGGCCGACCAGCTTCTGATCACCGTTGAGTGCCTGCGCGTTCGCCTGGTTCCGGGACGCGGTTGCGGCGCTCCGCTCTTGGGCCGATGCGGTGCCGTATGCCTTCTTGTTGGCCGTTCCCGCGCAACCGGTCCAGTCCTTTTCGCCGACCTTCGGGTCCGGGGGGCCTCCCATCGCCTTGTCGTAGGCGGTCTTCTGCGCGGGAGTGAGCGTGGCGACGTACTCCGCGTTGGCCGAGGGCTTGGTCGCCGCCTTGCTGCCCGGCACCTGGGGATCATCGGGGTAGACAGCGGCCGCGGAGTAGCCGAAGCCGTATTTCTGCCGGAACTTCTTGGTCAGTTCGTAGTCCGCCCCGTCATGGGCCCAGGAGGACGCGGGATCCATGGGGGCTTCGGGGGTATAGGTGAACCCCTGCTTCTTCATGCAGGACGCGATCGCGTTCTCCATGAGGTACTGCTTCTTGAGGTCCGCGCCGGCGTCCGCGGGAACGTCGAGTTGCCCCGACGACCCGGCCCGGGGCTTCCCGTCGCCCGCCGAGTGAGAAGCCGCCTCGGTGCCGCAAGCCGCCAGCAGCGGCAGCAGACTCACCGCTACGGCCAGTTTCCGAACAGTGCGGGATCCAGACATTCTCTTCCATCCGATCGAGAGGGTGTTGATGTCCCGTGACAGACCATGGGGAAGCCACGGGAAGCTTGGGATCGAGAGGCGCTGCCCACTGCTCACACCGACAGCACGGGAGCGTCCTTGCACCGGAAACACGCGCTGCGAGAGTCGCCCGCCGACCTTGACAGCCGGGGCGTTGTCACCGAGTCAAAGACTGGCGTCCGCAGGTGATGGCCGCTGGTTCGGACCATGACCAAGCTGTAACGCCGGTTTTCCGGCTGCCCGCCAGCTGTCGCCCCGGCCCGGGCTGCGAAGCGGCCCGATCCGAGTGCCGGTCCCGCAACGACCGGGGAGACGCCTGGTCGCCGCCGGTTCACGTCACGTGCGGCCCGGAGACGAAGTGACCACTCTTGTCATAGGGCCAGGCGTTGGCGATGCATCCGTGCAGGCCCTTGATCTGTTGCATCATGACGGGGGCCAGTTGCCCGGGCCCCGCGCAGGTCATGTGCGGGTGACCCAGGAAGTGCCCCATCTCGTGGTTGATGATCAGCGCCCGGTAGTCATGGATCGGACCGTTGAACGTGGGCGAGCCCTCGACCCAGCGCTTGAGGTTCACCACCACCCCGTTGCGAATCTCGCAGTTGTATTCGCCTTCGGTGTCCTGGTGGATGCCCTCCCAGCACAGGGCGTCCGCCGTTCCCGGTGTCGCGATCCTCACCTTGAGGTCATAGGGCTCCCCCGCGCTCACCAACTGGAACGAGGAAACCCCGTCGTGGGTCCAGCCCCGGGGGGCCGCAAGTATGTCGGCGATCTCGTTCGCCACTTGGGTCGGCGAGATGTCGAGCCCGGTCTCGACCTCCACCACGTAGCGGAGCAGATGCGAACCATGACCGACCTTCGCGCCACCGGCATGCGCGGTGACGAACGCGCCGGTGCCCGTCGCGGGGACATCGATCTCGGTGAGGGTCGGCGTCGGCGTCGGCGAGGTGGTGGGCGTCGGCGGGGTGGGGGTGATGACCGTGCTCCGCGGGCGCGGCGCACCGCTCGACGCGTCACTTCGTCCGCCGTCCAGGAAGAACACCGCGGAGCCGAGCAGACCGGCGGCCACCAGCACGCCGATCCCATAGCTCCGGCCCCGGCGGCGCGGACGCCCCCGGCGGTGGGAGGAGCCGTGCCGACGGCCACCGCGATGGGATGACCGCTGCTGACGGCCAACGCGGTCGGAGGCCACGGCGCTGCCGGTGGGCGGTGCGGATTCCCGCTCTCGTGCCGAATGCATGGCAGCTGACACTGATCAGGTCAGATGATCGCCATTGGTTCGGATAATCACGAAAGGGTAACGAGTGGCCTTCCGGCGGCTCTCGCCGCTCACACCGGCAGGACGGCTCGAGGAGCCGTCCACCCGACGACATGCCGACCGGAGACCGCCCGCGCGTCCCCGCCCCTTGTGATCCTTCTGTAACAGCTCCCGAGAGGGAACCTCCCCTGGAACAGTCACCGAACACGATCTGTGCATACTGTCAAAGTGCCACGAGTCCTACTTGTCGAAGATGACCCAGATGTCCGTAAGGCCGTCCAGCTGGCGTTGCGGTATCAGGGGCATGACGTTTTCGCCGCCGGAACAGGTGAAGAGGGGTTGGAACAGCTCCTCCCCTTCCATCCGGACGTCGTCGTGCTCGACCTCATGCTGCCCGGCATGTCCGGCCTCGACGTGTGCCGGCGGATAAGGGATCGCGACCAGGTGCCGATCATCATGGTGACCGCCAAGGGGGACGACATCGACGTGGTCGTGGGGCTGGAGGCCGGCGCGGACGACTACGTGGTCAAGCCCGTGCAGGCGCGGGTGCTCGACGCGCGAATACGGGCCGTGCTGCGCAGGCAGGACACGACGGTCTCCGACACCGTCCGACCCAGGGCGGAGTCGCACGGCGAGCTGGTCATCGACCGGGCCGGGCTCGTGGTGACACACCGCGGTGAACCCGTCGCGCTCGCCCCCTCCGAGCTTCGGCTGCTGCTGACCCTGTCGGCCTCGCCCGGCCAGGTGTTCAGCCGCCAGCAGCTGCTGGAAGCGGTCTGGGAGCACAGCTACCACGGCGACATACGGCTCGTGGACGCCTGCGTGAAGCGATTGCGCAGCAAGCTCGGTGAGCTGGGCGGGGACCCCCGGTACATCCAGACCGTTCGCGGCTTCGGTTACCGCTTCGGTAAACGGTGAGCGGCCAGACATCCGTGCGGGCACGAAAAACCGTACGGAAGCCCGAGGCCGTCACAGCCAGGCGGGGACCCAGGCCGGTGCGGTTCCTCCGGTCGGCCCTGGTGCACGTCCCGCTTGCACTGCGAGGCCTGCGCTCCCGCCTGGTGGTGGCCTTCGCCCTGGTCGCTGTGGCCGGCGCCCTGAGCACCGGAGCCCTCGCCTTCCGGGAGGCGCGCACGGGGGTGCTGCAGCAGAGCCAGGACTCCGTCATCCGGCAGTTCCGGACCAGTATCGACGCCGTGGCTGTCTATACCCCCCTGCCGCCGAGCCAGTCGGCCTTGCAGACGGCGGTGAACCAGGTGCTCCACGCCAATCAGGCACAAGGATGGCGAGTACTGGCCACGTACGGAAGCCTCCGCGCCTACGCGCCGAGTGCCGACTTCGACATGCTGAGCCCGCAACTGCGCCGGTCCGTAGGAACCACACGTGCCGCGGTGTTCCAGCGGGTGAACGCCGACGGGCATCCCTACCTCGTCGTCGGGATGCCGGTCACGTACAACAGCGGCGAGGGTACGGAGCCCAAGCTCTCGGGGCTCGTGATGTACCTGGTGGTGCCGCAGAACACCGAACAGGCTTACGTCGAAGCGATGGTCAGCGCCATCGAACACGCCACCCTGGTGGCACTCTGCCTCGCCGTCGTCCTGGCGCTGCTGGCCGCGAGCGGCGTTCTCCGTCCCGTGCGGGCGTTGCGCCGGGCCACACGCCGGATGGCCGAGGGGCACCTCGACGTCCGGCTCGACGTCAACGGCTCCGACGAACTGGCCGACCTCTCGCAATCCTTCAACCACACGGCGGCCGCGCTGGAGGAGTCGGTCGCGGAGTTGCGCCGCCTGGAGGCCCAGGCGCGCCGCTTCGTCGCGGACGTCTCCCATGAACTCCGCACGCCGCTGGCGGCGATGTCGGCGGTCACCGACGTGCTGGACGAGAAGGCGCTGCGGTTGGACCGGGAGACCGGCGAGGCGTTGCAGCTCATCAGCGAGGGGACCAGTCGGCTGAGCGTGCTGGTGAACGACCTGATGGAGATCTCCCGCTTCGACGCGGGCGCGGCTGAACTCAACCTGGACGAGATCGACTTGGCCGAGTTCGTACAGCACACCCTGGCCTCTCGGGGGTGGCAGGGCCAGGTGGAGACCCGCTTGCCCCGACCAGGTGTGCTCAGGACGCGCGTGGATCCGCGCCGGCTCGACGTGGTGATGGCCAACCTGGTCGGCAACGCGCTGCGGCACGGGGCGCCGCCGGTGCGGCTGAGCATGGGCGTGAGGAAGGAACGAGCGGACGTGGCGTGGGCCGTCATCGAGGTGACCGACAACGGACCGGGGATCGCCGAGGAAGCGATGCCGCACATCTTCGAACGCTTCTACAAAGCCGGCACCACACGGACCAGAAGCGAGAGCAGCGGGCTGGGCCTGGCCATCACGGCGGAGAACGTGCACCTGCACGGAGGACGCATCAGTGCCGCGAACCTGCCCGAGGGCGGCGCGGTGTTCACGGTCGAACTCCCCCTGCACCGCGACTCCGCGGCCGACGACGCCACTGGGAGTGCCTGGTGAGGGGCTCGCGCGTGGCGGCGCTGCTGGCCGGGCTCACGGCCGCGCTCACACTCTCGGCGTGCGGAGTCCCCCCGTCCGACGTCATCCAGGCCGGTGCACCGGCGAGCGGCATGTTCTCTCCCGATCCAGAGCCCTCGGCGCCAACCGTCATCCCGCTCTATTTCCTGCACAACGGTGATCTGGCGCCATATTCCCGCAAGGTCGGCGACCCTGGGGACATCGGGGCCGTCGTGCGTCTGCTTTTCCGCGGACCGACCACGAGCGAGGCCGTGACGGCCACCACGGAACTGCCCCGCCTGACGGATACACCGGACGTGGCGATCAGCGGCGACGACACCTTCTCCATCCAGCTCCCCGAAGGTGTCCCTCCCCTCAGCCACCTGGCCATGCGGCAGTTGGCGTGCACGGTGGCTCACGTGACTCGGCCGTTTGCCGCGCTGTCCGCGGACGCGAATCAGGACGGCGCCACTGCGGCTCCGCCCGTCCATGCGAAACGCTCCCCCGGACACACGAGCGTCCAGGTGCTCGGGGACGGATGGACGATGAAGCAGTCGGACGACTCGTGTCCCGACCCCCTCCAGCCGTAGAAGGGGCCCGGGCACGACCCCGGCACCGGTAGAGATCAGCGTTCGACCGGTCCGCAGCCCTACTCGGGTGGGGTGCCGTCGCCGAAGGGCCGGCCGCCGAGCTGCTCCCGATGGTGCGGCGTCCGCCAGCCCGAGAGGTCGGGACCCAGGGGCACGATGCCGGTGGGGTTGATACCCGTGTGCACCCGGTAGTAGTGCTGCTTGATGTGGTCGAAGTCGACGGTGTCGCCGAATCCGGGGGTCTGGAACAGGTCCCTGGCGTAGGCCCAGAGCACCGGGATCTCGGTCAGTTTCGAGCGGTTGCACTTGAAGTGCCCGTGGTAGACGGCGTCGAAGCGCACGAGTGTGGTGAACAGCCGGATGTCGGCCTCGGTGAGCGTGTCCCCCACCAGGTAGCGCTGGTCCCTGAGGCGTTCGGAGACCAGGTCGAGTCTACGGAACACATCGTGGTACGCGGCTTCGTACTCCTCCTGGCCGCTGGCGAATCCGGCCCGGTACACGCCGTTGTTCACGTCACGGTAGACGCCGCCCATGACCTCGTCGATCTCGTCCCGTAGCCGTTCGGGGTAGAGATCGGGCGCTCCGGGCCGATGCAGCGCGGTCCACTCGGTCGCGAAATCCAGGGTGATCTGCTGGAAGTCGTTGGTGACGAGCTTCCCGCTGGGTACGTCCACGATCGCGGGCACGCTGACACCGCCGGAGTAGCCGGGTTCGCGCGCTTCGTACGCCTCGCTGAGATATGCGATACCGAGCAACGGGTCGCGGCCGCCCTCGTCCAGGGCGAAGCGCCAGCTGCGGTCGTCCTGGATCGGGTCGGCCACGGCGAGCGACAGGGCGTCCTCCAGGCCGAGGAGCCGCCGCGAGACGAGTGCCCGGCTCGCCCAGGGGCAGGCACGGCTGACGACCAGCCGGTAGCGGCCCGCCTCGACCGGCCATCCGTCGCGGCCGTCGGCCGTGATCCGGTCGGCGAAGTGGCTCCTGGACCGCTTGAACGGCTTGTGTCCGTACGCTGCGTTGCCGTCCGGCTCACTGCCGGTGGGGTGACTCATCGTGGTCTCCCTTCCAGTCGGACGGGCCGGGGTCGGACAGGCCGTGGGTACGTCTCGTGTTCCGCCGGGAGATTCCCACATCGGTCATCGCCAGGACGAGAGCGCCCAGCACGAAGGCGGCGGAGACGATGAGCCCGCTGTCGAACGCGGCCCTCCAGCCGGCGGAGGGAAGCCGCGCGAAGAAGACCGAGCCGACCGCGGCGATCCCGATCGCCGAGCCGACGCGCTGGCCGGTCTGGAGCGTGCCCGCGGCGCTCCCGCCGCCGACCACCGGCACCTGGGACAGGGTCAGGGTCAGGTTCGGGGCGATGACGAGGCCGCTGCCCACACCCGCCAGGAGCAGCGGGGCCGCCATCGCCCAGGCGACGCCGCTGCCCGGGACCAAGTGCACGGCGAACACGGTGGCGCCGAGTCCGACGACCACCATGGACAGCCCCACGGCGACCAGCGGTCGCCCGTAGCGGCCTACCATCCGGCCAGCTGGTCCGGCGGCGGCCGCCGCCCCCAGAGCGAACGGCGTGATGGCCAGTCCGGCCTGAAGGGCGGTGCAGTGCAGTCCGGCCTGAAGGTAGAGAGTGCTGATGAAGAAGATCGAGGTGAATCCGGCGAAGTACAGCAGGCTCAGCAGACAGCCCAGCCAGTAGGAGTGCAGCCGGAACAGCGACATGTCCAGGACGGGCATGGTTCCACGCCCGCCGCACCGGGCCTCCCAGCAGGCGAAGACGCCGAGCAGCACCACGGCCACGGCAACCAGCAGCCACTTCCCGTCGCCGGGCCACTGCTGTGCCTGGATGAAGGGCAGCAGCAGGGCCAGCACGCCCGCACCGAGGAGGAGTACGCCGACGGGATCGAGGTCCCTCGGCCGTACGCGGCCCGCTGCCGGTGTGTCCGGGAGGAGGCGCCGGGCGAGCAGGAAACAGACAAGACCGAGCGGCAGGTTGACGAAGAACACCCAGCGCCAGCCCCCCTCCCGTCCCGCCGCCTGGATCAGCAGCCCGCCCAGCAGGGGGCCGACGGCGGTCGAGATAGCGACCACCGTGCTGAACATGCCGAAGGCGCGGCCCCGCTCCTGGCCGGAGAACATCTGCTGGATCAACGCGGAGATCTGCGGCGAGATCAAGGCTCCGCCGAGGCCCTGAACCACCCGGGCGACCACCAGCCAGAAGCTGGACGGGGCGGCTCCGCAGGCCACCGACGCCAGCGTGAACACGGCCAGCCCCGCCAGGAACACCTCACGTCGCCCCCGGGCGTCGCCCAGCCGCCCGGCGGGGATGAGGAGGAGCCCGAAGGCGAGGGAGTAGCCGGACAGGACCCACTGCAGATCGGATTCCGGGCTCCGCAGGTCGTTACGGATCGACGGCAGGGCGACGTTGACGATGGACACGTCCAACAGCGTCATGAAGCCCGCCACCAGGCATACGGCAAGTGCCTGCCAGCGGCGGGGGTCGGGCGCCGGGGCCATCTCGCTCTCGCACCCCGCCGCGCCTCCCTGGGACGTTGCGCTCTCCGGCATGACTCGCACACTAGGCGGCGAGTCGCGATTCCTCATCCGCGACAGGGCCGACTGCCGTAACGCGTAACGGTCGCCGGGCACGGCCGGGTCAGGGCGCCGAGCCTTGGCCCGCTTCACGGTGCATGCCCGTGCACAGCGCCCAGACGATGAAGATGTTGATGGCCACCAGCGCCATGGCCCACAAGGGGTAGTACGGCACCCACAGGAAGTTGGCGATCGCGCCCAGCCCGGCGACCACCACACCGAAGTAGCGCGCCCACAGTGCTCCGGTGAGTACGGCGCAGCCGGCGAGGACGATGACGATGCCCAGAATGAGGTGGACCCAGCCCCAGCCCGCCAGGCTGAACTGGAAGACGTAATGACGCGTAGCGACGAACAGGTCGTCCCTGGCGATGGCCGCGATCCCCTCGAGGAGCGCCATCACTCCACCGAAGATCATCAGGGCTGCCGCGAGGACGGTGGTACCGGACGTGGGCCCATGCCATGGGGCGGGTCCGGCAGTGCCCGCTTTGGGTTTGGTGGCGTCACTGGCCATGTCGGTCTCCTTGGGTGGCAGGGCCATCCGGCCGAGCAGGCCGGACGGGCGCGATCCCCCGTCTCAGCGTGGCATGACGGACCTCCGTCGGCATTCCAGCCGATCCCACCCACGAGCTCTCTCACATCAGGGATATGATCTCTGATGTGAGAGAGCCTGAAGGGGTGGAACCGACGTCCGTCGATGCCCGGCTGGCCGCCCGGCTGGGTGAGCTCCGCACCGAGCACGTCTGGTCCCTGGACGAGCTGTCCCGGCGCAGCGGTGTCAGCCGCTCGACACTGTCGCGCCTGGAGCGCGGCGAGCTGAGCCCGACCGCCGCCCAGCTCGGGCGGTTGTGCACGGTCTACGAGCGGACGATGTCACGGCTGCTGACGGAGGTGGAGGCGGAGCCCCCGCAACTGGTGCGCGCCGCGCGGCAGCCGGTGTGGCGGGACGAGGCGTCCGGCTTCGTTCGCCGCTCGGTCTCGCCACCGCACGCCGGCCTGCGTGCCGAGATCGTCGAGGGGACGCTCGACGCGGGCGCAGGCATCGCGTACGAGCAGGCGCCGGTGCCTGGTGTGGAACAGCACATCTGGGTACTGGAGGGAACGGTGGAGATCACCGTCGAGAACACGGTGCACACCGTGCGCGAGGGCGACTGTCTGCGGTTCCGGCTGCGCGGCCCTTCGCACTTCCACTGCCCGGGCCCGGGCCCGGTCCGCTATGCCGTGATGATCGTTCTGCCGTGAAAAGGACCCGAGTCATGACCGAAGCCACTCACCTCGCCGCATCCACTCCCCGCATCGAGATCGTCCCCGTCACCGGACCCGAGCTGATCACGTACGCCGACGAGCTGGCCGCTCTCCTGGTGGAGACCGTGGACAGCGGTGCCTCGGTGGGGTTCCTGGCGCCGCTCGACCGCGGTGCGGCCGCCGACTGGTGGCGGGGGCGTGCCGCCGCGGTCGACGCGGGCGACCAGCGCGTCTGGATCGCCCGGGACGGCGAGCGGGTGGCGGGAACCATCGGCCTCAAGGCGGCCCCGTTGCCGAACGCCCGTCATCGCGCCGAAATCAGCAAGGTGATGGTGCGCCCGTCGATGCGGGGCCGGGGGCTCGGACGCTCCCTGCTGGCCGTGGCCGAGGGCGCGGCGGCCGAGGCCGGTCTGACGCTGCTGGTCCTGGACACCGAGACCGGCAGCGCCGCCGAACACCTCTACCGGGCGGCGGGATGGACGGAGTGCGGATCCATTCCGGACTACGCCGGCGACCCGGCCGGGACCCTGCAGCCGACCACGTTCTACTACAAGGCGATCCGGACGGCCGGGCAGTCGGCTTCGTGCCGATGAGGCCGCGGGCATAACAATGACCGGGCAAGCCGCTTGCACTGAACAAGACACTTACAAGGAGACCCTCATGACGCTGTACGACATCCCCCTCCACACGCTGACCGGCGAGCCGACCACCCTTGACGCGTACCGCGGCCAGGCGGTCCTGCTGGTGAACGTCGCCTCCCGGTGCGGGCTCACCCCGCAGTACGCAGGCCTGGAGCGGCTTCAGAAGACGTACGGGGACCGCGGCTTCACCGTGCTCGGTGTGCCGTGCAACCAGTTCGCGGGCCAGGAGCCGGGGAGCGCGGAGGAGATCCAGACGTTCTGCTCGACGACGTACGGGGTCAGCTTCCCGCTGCTGGCCAAGGTCGACGTGAACGGTGACGGACGGCACCCGCTCTACGTGGAACTGACGCAGCTCGCGGACGCGGACGGCGAAGCGGGCGACGTCCAGTGGAACTTCGAGAAGTTCCTGATCTCCCCGGCCGGCGAGCCGGTGGCCCGCATCCGCCCCCGCACGGAGCCGGAGGCCCCGGAGCTCGTGACGGCGATCGAGGCCCTGCTCCCCGCCTGACGGACAGCATTGTGCCGGGCGGGCCGAATTTTCAGCCCGCCCAGCACGATCTCAGCCGTCGGCGCGGCATCGAGCCCGTCCGGCGATCGAGGACGGTGCGGAGGCGGGAACACCGCAACCACCCCGGCTCCCCGCACCCCACCCACGCGGCACCGCGCTAGCGAATCGGCATGCCCGACAGCGTGCGCGCGATCACCAGGCGCTGGATCTCGCTCGTGCCCTCGAAGATGGTGTAGATCGCCGCGTCCCGGTGCATCCGCTCCACCGGGTACTCGCGGGTGAAGCCGTTGCCGCCGAGTATCTGGATCGCCTGCGCGGTGACCTTCTTCGCCGTCTCACTCGCGTACAGCTTGGACATCGAACCCTCGGCGGACTCGAACGGCTTGCCCGTGGTCGCCATCCAGGAGGCGCGCCAGACCAGCAGCCGGGCCGCGTCGATCTGCGTACGCATGTCCGCGAGCTGGAACGCGATGCCCTGGTTGTCGATGATCGGCCGGCCGAACTGGGTACGGGTCTTGGCGTAGTCGAGCGCGACCTCGTACGCCGCCCGGGCGGTGCCGACCGCCATCGCGCCGACCGCCGGGCGGGACGCCTCGAACGTGGCCATCGCCGCGTTCTTCACACGCTCGCCGCCGGACTGCGCCCGCTCACGGGCCCGCGCCATGCGCTGGTCCAGCTTCTCCGTGCCGCCGAGCAGGCAGTGCCCGGGGACCCGGACGTCCTCCAGGACGACCTCCGCCGTGTGCGAGGCCCGGATGCCGTGCTTCTTGAACTTCTGGCCCTGTGAGAGGCCCGGGGTGTTCGGCGGCACGATGAAGGAGGCGTGGCCCTTGGAACCGAGTTCTGCGTCGACCACGGCGACGACGACATGGACATTGGCGATGCCGCCGTTGGTCGCCCAGGTCTTGGTGCCGTTCAGCACCCACTCGTCCTTGGCCTGGTCGTACACCGCGCGGGTCCGCATGGAGGCGACGTCCGAGCCCGCGTCCGGCTCGGACGAACAGAAGGCGGCGACCTTCACATCGTTCGCGTCGCCGTACATCTGCGGGATCCAGGTGCCTATCTGCTCCTCGGTGCCGTTGGCGAGGACGCCGACGGCCGCCAGGCCCGTACCGACGATCGACAGGGCGATGCCCGCGTCGCCCCAGAACAGCTCCTCCATCGCCATCGGGATGCCGAGCCCCGTCGGGTCGAAGAACTGCTGGGCGTAGAAGTCGAGGGAGTAGATGCCGACCTTGGCCGCCTCCTGGATGACGGGCCAGGGCGTCTCCTCACGCTCGTCCCACTCCGCAGCGGCCGGGCGGATCACATCCGCGGCAAAACCGTGAAGCCAGTCACGGACCTGCTTCTGGTCGTCGTTGAGCTCGAGCGTGAACTCGGCCATGTTCCCCTCCATGCATTACCGTAAAAACAAGCCGTTACTTGCGGTAACGGCAGTCTGTTACCGACTAGTAGCCTGTGTCAACCGGTCAGGCTACGTTCGGCAGCACCGCTGGGCAGAGTGTTACGTTGCGCGTGCGTAACGGACTCGCATGGCCATATGCACGGCCAGGGGTGGGGAGAGGCGACATGGAGACCACACGACAGGCCGAGCGACAGCGGACCGCGGCCGAGCAGCGCCGCAGGGAGCTGCTGGAGGCCGCCGACCGCGTGGTGCTCAGGGACGGGCCCAAGGCGTCGATGAACGCCATCGCGGCCGAGGCCGGGATCACCAAGCCCATCCTTTACCGGCACTTCGGCGACAAGGGCGGCCTCTACCGCGCGCTCGCCAAGCGCCACACCGATGCCCTGCTGAGCGCACTGCGGGCAGCGCTCGACGCCCCCGCCGACCGCCGCCAGCGGGTCGAGGCGACGCTCGACACCTATCTGGCGGCGATCGAGGCCCGCCCGCAGGTCTACCGCTTCCTGATGCACCCGTCCGACGACGCGGCGCCCTCCCCCGAGCAGGGCTTCGACGTCGGGCGGCACTCCGCCCCGCTGCTGCGCCGGCTCGGCGAGGAGCTTGCCCTGGTGATCGCCGAGCGGGTGGACCTGGGGCCGGACAGCCAGGAGATGGCCCGCATCTGGGGCCACGGCATCGTCGGCATGATGCACGCTGCGGGCGACTGGTGGCTGAGCGAACGCCCTTGCTCACGCGCCCAGTTGGTGCGCAGCCTGGCCGATCTGCTGTGGGGCAGGGTGGCCGCCGTGGACGACCGGCCGGGCGGCCCCGGTTTCTGACGTCCGCCCGCTGAGATGCTGTCGCGCGCACGGTCACGGTCAGTCGGTACGCCCCCACGGCGCCCGGCGGGCCGCGCGCAGCGCCCTCGCCCGGCGCAGCCCGGTCAGCCGGTCCGTGTAGACGGAGCCTTCGAGGTGGTCGCATTCGTGCTGCAGACAGCGCGCGAACCAGCCGGTGCCGTCGACCCGTACCGGTTCCCCCTCGACGTTCACACCCTCGACCACCGCATGGTCGAACCGCGGGGTGGCGGCCTCCAGGCCGGGCAGCGAGAGACAGCCCTCCGGTCCGCGTACGGTGATGCCGTCCACCTCGACGAGTTCCGGGTTGACGAGATGCCCGAGGTGACGGACGTCCTCGTCGTCCGGACAGTCGTAGACGAACACCCGCAGCGGGACGCCGATCTGGTTGGCGGCCAGCCCGACCCCCTGCGCCGCGTACATCGTGGCGAACATGTCCTCGACCAGCCGGGCGAGCGAGGGCCCGAAGTCGGTGACCTCCTCGCAGGCACCGTGGAGCACCGGGTCGCCGAGCAGGGTCATGGCACGGACGAGTCCGGAACTGCCGGGGATCGGGCGGTTTCGCATGGCCGTAAGAGTACGTTCCACGTGACCTCCACGTTCCTGGTGGTGCCGTGGTGCGGTCGCCGTGCCGGACATCGATAGGCTGGGCGCGGACCGATGCAAGGAGGATCTAGGACGATGGCAGGCAACACGGAGCCGTTGTCGCCGCGGGCCAAGCTGGCGGTGACGGCGGGCAAGGCCGCTGCGGCGGTGTCGCGCGCTGCGGGGCGCGGCAGCGGATCGGTGATCGGCGGCCGGGTGGCGCTCAAGCTCGACCCCGACCTGCTGGGGCGACTGGCGCAGCACCTGGACGTGATCCTCGTGTCGGCGACGAACGGCAAGACGACGACGACCCGGCTGATCGCCGAGGCGCTGCGGGCCGCGGGCCCGGTTGTGTCGAACGCGCTCGGCGCCAACATGCCCGCGGGCATCACCTCCGCCCTGGCCGGTGGCTCGGACGCGAGGTACGGCGTGATCGAGGTCGACGAGAAGTACCTCGCCGGTGTCGCGCGGGACACGACGCCCAAGGTGATCGCGCTGCTCAACCTCTCGCGCGACCAGCTGGACCGCGCCGCGGAGACCCGGATGCTGGCCGAGAAGTGGCGTGAGGGGCTGTCCGGCTCGAAGGCCGTGATCGTCGCCAACGCCGATGACCCGCTGATCGTCTGGGCGGCGTCCTCCTCCCCCAACGTGGTGTGGGTCGCGGCCGGTCAGGCGTGGAAGGACGACGCCTGGTCCTGCCCGTCCTGCGGCGGTGTGATGCAGCGCCCCGGCGACGACTGGTTCTGCGGCGAGTGCGGTTTCCGCCGCCCCGCGCCGAGCTGGGTGCTGCACGGCGACTACGTCCTGGACCCGCACGGTTCGGCGTGGCCGATCCACCTCCAGCTGCCCGGTCGCGCGAACAAGGCGAACGCCACCAGCTCGGCCGCCGTCGCCGCCGTCTTCGGGGTGCCTCCACAGGTCGCGCTGGAGCGCATGTATCAGGTGCAGGCCGTCGCGGGCCGCTACGACGTGGTCACCTTCCTCGGCCGTGAGCTGCGGCTCCTGCTGGCGAAGAACCCGGCGGGCTGGCTCGAAACGTTTTCCCTGATCGACCCGCCGCCCACGCCGGTGATCCTCTCCGTCAACGCCCGTGGCGCGGACGGCACCGACACCTCGTGGCTGTGGGACGTCGACTACACCCAGCTCGCCGGCCACCCGATCTTCGTGCTCGGTGACCGCAAGCTGGACCTCGCGGTCCGCCTCGAAGTGGCCGGTCTCGACTTCCGGGTCTGCGAGAGCCTGGACGAGGCCGTGCAGCAGGCCCCGCCCGGCCGTATCGAGGTCATCGCCAACTACACCGCCTTCCAGGACCTGCGCCGCCGTGTCGGCAACTGACCCCGGCCCCGGCCACCTCCGGAGAGGACGAAGCATGAGCAACAACGGTCTGCGTCTGGTCTGGGTCTACCCCGACCTGCTGAGCACCTACGGCGACCAGGGCAACGCGCTGGTCGTGGAGCGCCGGGCCCGGCAGCGCGGTCTCGACGTGCAGCGCGTCGACGTGCGCAGCGACCAGCCGATCCCGACTTCCGGCGACATCTATCTGATCGGGGGCGGTGAGGACCGGCCGCAGCGGCTCGCCGCGGAGCGGCTGCGCCGCGACGGCGGTCTCAGCCGGGCCGCGTCCAACGGCGCGATCATCTTCTCGGTCTGCGCCGGCTACCAGATCCTCGGCCATGAGTTCATCAACGACCTCGGTGAGCGCGAGCCCGGTCTGGGGCTGCTCGACGTGGTCTCCACCCGCGGCGAGGGAGCCCGGTGCGTCGGTGACGTACTGGCCGACATCGACCCGCAGCTGGGCCTGCCGCCGCTGACCGGTTTCGAGAACCACCAGGGCGTCACCCACCTGGGTCCGACAGCTCGGCCGTTCGCCCGGGTGCAGTTCGGCCGGGGCAACGGCACGGGTGACGGCACCGAGGGCGCGTACAACGACACGGTCTTCGGTACGTACATGCACGGGCCCGTGATGGCCCGTAACCCGATGATCGCGGACCTGCTGCTGAAGCTGGCCCTCGACGTCAACGCGCTGCCGCCGACGGACGACCGTTGGTACGAGGCGCTGCGCGCCGAGCGCATCGCCTCGGCGACCCAGCCCGCATGACGGACGATTCGCTCAGCTGAGCGGAGTCCATCAGGCGGACGCCTGGTTCGGTCCCGCCACCCTGCGCCGGTAGGGTGGCGGGGATCCAACCGGACGACGTGGTCCGGTCGTCGGCCCACGTTGCAAAGGTTTCCCGGGCAATGCGAATTGGTGTGCTCACCTCCGGCGGCGACTGCCCCGGCCTCAATGCCGTCATCCGTTCCGTCGTGCACCGCGCGGTGGTCGACCACGGCGACGAGGTCATCGGCTTCCACGACGGGTGGAAGGGCCTCCTCGAATGCGACTACCGCAAGCTCGATCTCGACGCGGTCGGTGGCATTCTCGCCCGCGGCGGCACGATCCTCGGCTCCTCCCGGGTCCAGCCCGCACATCTGCGGGGCGGCGTCGAACAGGCCAAGGGCCATGTTGCCGATCTCGGTCTCGACGCGATCATCCCGATCGGCGGCGAGGGCACGCTGAAGGCGGCCAACCTGCTCTCCGAGGCGGGGCTGCCGATCGTCGGCGTACCGAAGACCATCGACAACGACATCGCGTCCACTGATGTGACGTTCGGCTTCGACACCGCGGTCGGTGTCGCCACCGAGGCCCTCGACCGGCTGAAGACCACCGCCGAATCGCACCAGCGGGTGCTGATCGTGGAGGTCATGGGCCGCCACACCGGCTGGATCGCCCTGCACTCGGGCATGGCGGCCGGTGCGCACGCCATCGTCGTGCCGGAGCGCCCCTTCGACATGGACGAGCTGACCGAGCTGGTCGGGAAGCGTTTCTCGGCGGGCAAGAAGTTCGCGATCGTCGTGGTCGCCGAGGGCGCCAAGCCGCGCGCCGGCTCCATGGAGTTCGAGCAGGGCACCAAGGACATCTACGGCCACGAGCGGTTCGCCGGGGTGGCCACCCAGCTCTCCATCGAGCTGGAGCAGCGCCTCGGTAAGGAGGCCCGCCCGGTGATCCTCGGCCATGTGCAGCGCGGCGGTACCCCGACCGCGTACGACAGGGTCCTGGCGACCCGCTTCGGCTGGCACGCGGTCGAGGCGGCGCACCGCGGCGAGTTCGGCATGATGACGGCGCTGCGCGGCACGGACATCACGATGGTGCCTCTGGCCCAGGCCGTGGAGACGCTGAAGACGGTCCCGGCCGAGCGGTACGCCGAGGCCGAGTGCGTGCTCTGAGCAACACCGGACCCTGCCGACTGCCCCCGGCCGCAGCTGCGGCCGGGGGCAGTTCTACTCTGGTCGGGACAACCGGCACGAAACGGGGACGTCCCCAGCGGGAGTGAACAGATGGATCACAGCGGGCACGGCATGAACATGGATCTGCCGCCGTTCACGCTGGGACGTGGGCTCCCGTTCTCCGCGGACCCGTTCTTCCTGATCGGCTGCGTCCTGGCGCTCGGCCTGTACGGGTACGGCGTGCTGCGGCTGCGCAGACGCGGCGACAGCTGGCCGGTCGGCCGGACGGTCTTCTTCGTCATCGGCGTGCTGACCATCGCCCTGGTCATGTGCACCAGGCTCAACGACTACGGCATGGTCATGTTCAGCGTGCACATGGTGCAGCACATGGTGATCAGCATGCTCTCGCCGATCCTGCTGCTGCTGGGCGCCCCGGTGACACTGGCGCTGCGCGCCCTGCCCGTCGCGGGCCGGGGCCGGAAGGGCCCACGCGAGCTGCTGCTCATGCTGCTGCACAGCCGGTACATGAAGATCATCACGCACCCGGTGTTCACCATCCCGCTCTTCATCGCCAGCCTGTACGCGCTCTACTTCACCCCGCTGTTCGACTTCCTGATGGGTTCGAAGACCGGGCACCTCGCGATGATGGTGCACTTCCTCGCGGTCGGCCTGGTCTTCTTCTGGCCGATCATGGGCGTCGACCCGGGCCCGCACCGGCCCGGCTATTTGATGCGGATGCTGGAGCTGTTCGCCGGAATGCCGTTCCACGCGTTCTTCGGCATCGCGCTCATGATGGCGACCTCGCCGATGGTGGAGACGTACAAGCATCCGCCGGCCTCGCTCGGCATCGACGCACTGAGCGACCAGAACTGGGCGGGCGGCATCGCCTGGGCGTTCAGTGAGATCCCTTCGGTGCTGGTGCTGATCGCGCTGGTCTTCCAGTGGTACCGGTCCGAGCAGCGGACGGCGAGGCGCACGGACCGTGCCGCCGACCGGGACGGCGACCAGGAGCTGAAGGCGTACAACGCGTACTTGGCCTCGTTGCAGGCGCGCGGACAGTAGCGGTGGACGCACCTTCCGGGTGACGATGGGGTCCACGGCCGCGCGGCCGACAAGGAGGGTGCGCGCATGTCCGGATCCACGAAGACGATGGGGATGCTCACCGTAGGGGCCCTGGTGGCGGTCACCGCCTACACAGTGGCGCTGGGGAGCAACGGCTGGCTCTGGTTCGGCTGGGTGGTGCTCGGGCTGATCACCCTGGGGATGGCCGCCACGCGCGACACCTGAGCGGAAACCCTTTTCCGGTGCGACGGGCGGGCCCGGCAGGGCTGGGACGACCCGTCCGGCCGAGAGGCAGCGCCCCATCGGGATCCCGGCCGGCACCTTCGCCCCGATCCCGGGGCGTCGTCCCGTGCGCGCAGCGCGTCACGCGGGCCGCTTCCTCGAAGCAGGTGTCGGGCAGCGAACCCGATCCGCTCCGCGCCCAGGGCGCCGCGAGACAGTTCCGGCGTGGCACGTACGGTCGACGGCATCGGTTCCGCGTGGCCGTCGGTGGTCCCGGCGCGTCGCGTGGCTGCCAGGTGAGCCGGCCGCGCCGGTCCCGTCGTAGGGGACCGGCTGTGCGGCCGCCCCGGAACGCTCCGGTGCGAGGGAGCCGTACCGACGGCTGTCGTCACCAGCCGTTCGCACCGACAGCACGCCCCCATGCCTCATGAGCGGCATGGGGGCCGTCGAGCGGGGCCGGACGGTGGGCCCTTTCGGAAGCTTTCGAGGAGTTCATCGGCCACTGGAGACCGCGTAGTACTGAAGGTCCTGCACGGTGACCGTACGCCGCGCCGGAAAGCGGGTCGTGACGGCGGCGGCGGTACCCCCCGCGCGGCGCACCACGGCCGCGGCGCGACCGGGGCTCAGCGGCAGGTCCTGGGCGTACACGCCGACGGGAGCACGGTAGGTGTGGGGCACGGTGCCCACGCGCGCGGAGACCGTGGCGGGCGCGGTCAGGAAGGTGAGCACCTCCACCCGGTCGCGCGGGGACGCGGTGCCCGGACGCGGGCGCATCAGTCGGGGCTGAAGCGGTGCACTGCCGGCATCCGTGAACTGGATGCGGGAGGTGACGTACACGGTGTCGCGGACGATCTGCGGCCAAGCTCCGGTCTTGAAGCGGGTGAGGTAGTAGGAGGAGATGTCCAGATACGTGTGGCCGTTGTGCAGTGAGGGGGCGAACTGGCTGCTTTCCGAGTAGTCGTTCCAGGTGGTGAGCTGCACCCAGTCCGCACCGTCGGAGATGGCGTGGTTCCAGGTCGACCGCAGGGTGGCGGTGTTGCCCGCCTCGTCGTAGACGCCCTGGTTGGGTCGGGCGTCCTGCACGGACACGGCCTGCATCCACTTCTTTCCCAGGGAGTGGGCGAGCTGGATGTCGCCGGGAACGTTGTCCTGGCGGGTGTAGCTGCGGTTGCCCCAGGACGAGAAGGTGTGGCTGATCGGCGCGAACCTCTCGGCGTTGGCGCGGAAGTCCAGGAAGACCGGGACGAGCGCGGTGCCGATGCCGTGGTCGCGCAGGCGCGCGATGACTTGACCCCACCAGGCGGGGTCCTCGGCCTCGGCCTTGAACGGGGAGACCACGAGGCGTCCGTCGGCCAGCCGGTATGCGGACGGGGACGCGGCAAACCGGGCCAGCTGGTCGGCGAGGGTGCGCGGGTCGGTGTGCAGGGAGGTCATGTCCGGCATCAGCACGATCCGGAAGCCCGGATCGACGCGGTGCGCCGCGCGCAGCAGCATGTCGACGCGCTGCCGGTTGGTGCCGGTCAAGGAGAGAATGTCGACAGTGAATCCGTCGAGGCCGGCGTCCCGGGCAGTCCGCACCTCCCGCTCCAGGTTGGCGAGTCGCCAGTCGCCGCTGGACGGCTGCACGGGCAGCGGCCGGTCACGCAGCAGTCCTCCGTAGGCCCCGTGCCTGCCCTGCTCACCTTGCGGCGTGAGGTAGTTGCGGGCGTAGTAGTCGTGCTCGGCGGACTGGTTGTCGAGGGAGAGCGGATACGGCGGAAAGTAGTGCGCGAAGACCATATGCCGACCGTCGCGGAGCACATCGGCGGTCGGCAGGTCGAAAGGAAGCGCCTCGGCGCCCGTTCGCTCGGCTCGGGTCGCGTCTTCCCGGTCACGGGCCAGCCCGGTACCGGCGATCAGTCCGATCAGCAGAAGGCCGAACAGGGCACCTAGTGCGGCGCGTCGCCGCCGGCCCGACGGCCTTCGGTGCTCGTACGTTCGATGAGGGGGATGATCCGTCATGGGTGTCCTCCGCGGACTCCGGTGGGCCGCCGGTGGGGACTCTAGTGCACGTGCGGCCCATTGTCCGGCGAAACGTCACCAGGCGGGCATTTCCGGCGGCCACCGCTGTCCCGTCAGGGAGTCGTGGCGCCGAGCCGGTCGGTGTCGTGCGACTGCAGGTAGCCGTCGAGGGCGTCCTTGCGCATGGCCCGCCACAGCTGAGGACCCGCGACGGAATCCAGGAGGACCACGGACTGACCGGAGATCATGCCGGTTCCCTTCGCGGGAGCGTTCATGAAGACGATGTCCCCGGGTCGGACCTCCTTGTTGTCCCACATCAGGGCACGCAGGTCGCCGTCACCGAGCCGATCGTCGACGCTCACGGCAGCGGTGAGGTCGTCCAGCACCTCGGTGGCCTTGACGGGGTTGGAGAAGGTCGAAGGACGCATGACCTTCGCCAACAGCGTCCGCAGGAAATACTGCTGACGGTGCGTGCGGTCGAAGTCGCCGCGCGCGAGGTGATAACGCTCACGCACGTAGACCAGGGCTTGCGTTCCGTTCATGTGGCGGTCGGCGCCGTCCACGACGAGGTCCACTCCGCCCACGGAGTCGGTGAGTTTCTTGAAACCGTCCCAGTCGATGACGGCGAGATGGTCGACGCGCACCTTGGTCAGCCGCTGCACGGTGTCGATGAGCAGCGGCGGTCCGCCCCAGGAGAAGGCTGCGTTGAGCTTGGCCTTGCCGTGTCCGGGGATGTCCACCCACGCGTCACGGGGCAGCGAGACGACGTACGCGCCGGAGTGGTCGGCCGGGAGGTGGACCAGCATCATCGTGTCACTGCGCTGGGCACCGTACTTCCACTCGGGGGCCTTGGCGTCACGACCCGTGGTCGGCAGGGCGGAGCGGCTGTCGACGCCGACGAGGAGGAAGGTCTGCCCGCCCTCGGAGGGCGCCGGCTGCGCGGCTGCGGGGACCTTCGTCGGGAAGACACCGGAGATGCGGTCGACCTTCCCGGTGTAGTGGTCGAAGGCCCACCAGGCGCACCCGGCCACCATGAGCAGTCCCACAGCGAGCAGTGTGAGCGCCCCGAGGAGCACCCGACGCGTGCGGCTTCTGCCACGCCTTGGCTCCGCCCGCGATGTTCCGGCGGCATCAAATCCCTTTTGTGACGGAACGGTTGACGGATCGCGGACGTCGGCCACCGGACCAGCTCCGCCCGCCCCTTCCCGTTCCGCCGCTTCGTCCAGGTCCGTCGCTGCGGCCTCGGTCGTGTTCCTGTCCCCCACCATGCACTCCCCACATGGACACGGCGCGGCCCCTTCCGCGCCAGGCGCACACTGTAGCCAGCACGTTCGGCTTTCGTATTACTTTCCGTGCGGCCATCACCACGCGCGATCAACCAACGGGTGCCGTACGGGACTTCGTACGGCTCGGCACTTCTCGGTGCCGTTCACGTAATCACCCCCATGTCTGCACAAGTTTGCCGTACTGTTCACGATCGTGCCGCATGTTCGACGTATGAGTGTTCGCGGCATCCGGCAGCTCGTGCCGCAGAACGTGCCTGGGGGGGTACATGTGGGATGTTCAGGCCGCTGAATCCGAAAGATCACGTAAGGCGCGCTCGCGGGCGCGCGCATCCTCACCGCGGATGGGCCGCAAGTCCCGCTGGTACGTTCCCGCGTCGCTGATCACCGACCTCGTCGGCGCCGGAATGCCGGTGGCGCTGATGCTGTTCGCGGCACACCAGTCGTGGGCAGTGCCGAGCGGCATCTTCGCCGGGCTCGCCTGGACGGGTGTCCAGCTGCTCCGCTCGCGCTACGCGGCCCGCGACTACACGCCCGTCGGGTGGCGGCGGCTGAGCGTACGGCCAGGCATGACCGGGCTGTGGCAGATCAGCGGACGCTCCGACCTGTCCTGGGACGAGACCGTCCAGCTCGATCTCAGCCACGTCGACAACTGGTCGTTCACCAGTGATGTGGACGTCATGTCCCGCACGTTCCGCGCCGTCGTCGACGGCCGCGGGGCGTACTGAGAGCGCCGCACGTGGCCGGACAGTGCCCCGGCGCGCACCGCGCGGCGGGGTCCGTGAACCAGCCGGGTCGGGCGGATCAGGGCGGGCAGGACGTGCGACGTCTCCAGGTCGAAGCCGTCGCCGGGACCGTAGGGATTGGTCGGCATGGCGCTGATGTACGACGCCCCGTACTGGCGGGCGCTTTCGGGCAGCAGCGATGCGGTCATGAGCCGGATCACGCCAGGCGCCGTGTGATCAGCACGCCCACACTGCCAACTATGCCTAAATTTCCAATAGTTCATGACATGCGTCCCGCACACGGCGGGCGTACGGACCGGATCCGTCCCCGGGACGGGTCCGGCAGGGAGGGGAACCCCGCATGACCAAGACCGCGCTGATCACCGGCGTCACCGGGCAGGACGGCTCGTACCTGGCGGAACTGCTGCTGTCGAAGGGATACCGGGTGCACGGCCTGGTGCGGCGGTCTTCCAGCTTCAACACCGAGCGGATCGACCACATCTACCAGGGTCCCCAGGAGGCCGAGCGACGCCTCGTGCTGCATCACGCCGACCTCTCGGACGGGGTGGCGCTGGTGAACCTGCTGCGCGACATACAGCCGGACGAGGTGTACAACCTCGGCGCCCAGTCCCATGTGCGAGTCTCCTTCGACGCGCCGCTCTACACCGGCGACGTGACCGGCCTGAGCACGCTGCGGCTGCTGGAGGCGATCCGGGCGAGCGGGGTGGAGACCCGTATCTACCAGGCGTCGTCCTCGGAGATGTTCGGCTCCACGCCGCCCCCGCAGAACGAGGACACCCCCTTCCACCCGCGCAGCCCGTACGGTGCCGCGAAGGTCTTCGCGTACTGGACCACCGTCAACTACCGTGAGGCCTATGGGATGTTCGCGGTCAACGGCATCCTGTTCAACCACGAGTCCCCGCGCCGTGGCGAGACCTTCGTGACCCGCAAGATCACCCGCGCCGTCGCCCGGATCAAGGCCGGTCTCCAGGACCGTCTCTACCTCGGCAACCTGGACGCGGTCCGCGACTGGGGGTACGCGCCCGAGTACGTCGAGGCGATGTGGCGGATGCTTCAGCACGACGAGCCGACGGACTACGTGGTGGCCACCGGAGTCCCGGCCACCGTGCGGCAGTTCATGGAGACCGCGTTCGCCCACGCCGACCTCGACTGGGACGAGTACGTGCGCTACGACCCCAAGTACGAGCGTCCCAGCGAGGTCGACGCACTGATCGGTGACGCGTCCAAGGCGCGCGAGACGCTGGGCTGGCGGCCCGGCACCCTGGTCGACGAGCTCGCACGGATCATGGTCGACGCCGATGTGCGGCAGGTGGAGGACCAGCTCGCGGGCGCCGCTGTGCGCATCGACCGCTGACGCCGGGTGCGTGCAGAAGGGCGACCGCGCGTACCGGAAGCGGACGTCCGGTACGCGCGGGATCATCATGAACACACGGGAATTTCCTACTAGATGAGCCAAGTGCGCTCCATCGCGTGTCATGTACTCGTATGGTTCGCGAGCAAACACGTTCATGCAGCCCGTACGGATCCCGGGGACCCCGGCGGGCTCGTCGAGGCAGAGGGCCCGCCACCGGGCCCGGAAGCCGGGGGGTTCATGCAAAGATCCAGAGGGCTCAGTGCCGCCCTCGTCCTGTCCACCGCGGCGGGCCTGGGCCTGGTGGCCCTGCCGCAGCCGGCCGCCGCGCTGACCCCGCCCATCGCCTTCACCGCCGACGACCTGCCGACCTGGCAGACCAACGGCATCGTGTGGGCGCTGGCGGAGGCGGGCGGCACGGTCTTCGCCGGCGGCACCTTCTCGCAGGTGCGTCCGCCCGAGGGGGGCAGCGGGACCGCGCAGAACGCGGTGAACTTCGTCGCGCTGAACGCGGCGACCGGCAACCCGACGTCCTGCAACCTGTCCTTCACGATCGGCAGCGGCAGCGCGACGGTGCGCGCGCTCGCCGTGTCGCCGGACAAGAAGACGCTGTACGCGGGCGGCTACTTCGGCGCGGTCAACGGCACGCCGGTCAGCAGCCTCGCCGCGATCGACATCGCCACCTGCACGCCCAAGGCGAACTTCCACCCGAGCGTCTCCGCCACCGTGCGGACGCTCGCGGTCACCAACGACACCGTGTATCTGGGCGGCGACTTCACCTCCGTGGGCGGCAGCGCGCACGCGCGGTACGCGGCGGTGGACGCCACCAGCGGCGCCGTCAAGCCCTTCCAGGCGGACGTCGACGAGCCCGGCCGGGCCGTCGCGGTCACCCCGGACGGCGACAACGTGATCCTCGGCGGTGACTTCTTCACCGTCAACGGCGCGAACTCGCACGCCCTGGCCGTCGTCGACTCCGGTACGGGCGCCAACGTCCGCACCTACCCGGGGTTCATCGAGAACAACTCGGTGGTCAAGGCGCTCGACACGGACGCCACCGGCTTCTACACCGGCAACGAGGGCACCGGCGGCGGCGTCTTCGACGGCCGCATCGCCCTCGACCTGTCCACCCTGAACCAGCGCTGGCGCGACACCTGCCTGGGAGCCACCCAGGCCGTCAAGTCGTACCAGGACGTCGTGTACAGCGCCTCGCACGCGCACGACTGCTCCAGCGTCGGGGAGTACCCCGACGGGCGCCGTCACCACCTGCTCGCGGAGCCGACCTCCGGCACCAACAAGCTGGGCTGGTTCCCGGACACCAACGACGGTCTCGGCGAGGGCATCGGCCCGCGCGCCATGGCGATATCCGAGACCTCCAACAACAAGTACATGTGGGTCGGCGGTGAGTTCACCACCGTCAACGGCTCGGCGGCCCAGGGCCTGACTCACTTCGCGGCGACCCCGGACGTCGGCGCGCCGACGGTGCCGTCGGTGAGCGCGGAGTCGGTCAAGCCGACCGAGGCGCACGTCCGCTGGCGTGCCGGCCTCGACACGGACGACACCAAGCTGACGTACAAGGTGTACCGCAACGGTGGTTCCACGCCGGTCTACACGGTCGACGGCGACTCCGTGGAGTGGTCGCGTCCGCAGCTGTCGTTCACCGACACCAACGTCACCGCCGGTTCCACCTACAGCTACCGGGTGACCGCGACCGACGGGGCGGGCAACGCCTCCGCGCTGTCCGCCACGGCCTCGGTGACAGTGCCGACCTCAGCCCAGAAGTACCCGGCGAAGGTGCTCGACGACGGCGCGAACCTGTACTGGCGCTATGACGAGTCCGCCACTCCGTTCATCGGCGACACCTCGCCCGGCGACCTGAGCGGCATCCACGTCAACGGGCCGTCGCTGCGCCAGACTCCGGCCGCCGTGACCGGTCCGTCCACCGCCATCGGTTTCAACGGCAGCGACCAGATCGTCTACAGCGACAAGCGCACCACGGTGCCGAGCCAGTACTCGATCGAGACCTGGTTCAAGACGACCACGACCAGTGGCGGCAAGCTTGTCGGGTTCGGCGACAACACCACGCGGGCCAGCGGTAATTACGACAAGCACGTCTACATGCGCAACGACGGCCGGCTGGTCTTCGGCGTGTGGACGGGCAGCGCCCGCACCATCACCTCGTCCAACGGCTACAACGACGGCTCCTGGCACCACGTCGTCGCCGCCCAGGGTTCCTCCGGGATGGCGCTGTACGTGGACGGCAGCCAGGTCGGCACGCTCGCCGAGTCCAACAGTCAGGCCTACAGCGGTTACTGGCACGTCGGCGGTGACAACCTCAACGGGTGGCCGAACCAGCCGTCCAGCAACTATTTCGCGGGGCAGATCGACGAGACCGCGATCTACCCGTCGGTGCTGAGCCCGGCCCAGGTGCAGAGCCACTACACCCTGGCCACGGCCCCGGCCGACAGCGTGCAGACCGTCCGTGCCGCGGACGACACGTACGCCAACGCGGGTGCCGCGAGCACCAACTACGGCACCTCCACCTCGCTGGCGGTGCGCGGCAGCGCGGCGTACGAGACGTATCTGCGCTTCGACCTGCCGACGGCGCCGGCCGGGACCGTGCTCAAGAGCGCGCGGCTCGCGGTGAAGACGACCACGCTGAGCAGTGCGGGCAGCACGGACGACTTCGCCGTACGGCCGGTCACCGGAAGCTGGACGGAGACGGGGACCACCTTCGTCTCCAAGCCCGCCCTGTCCTCGACCTCGGTCGGCACCCTCAGCGGGGCCACCGAGCTGTCGACGGTCTACTCGGCGACGCTCGACACCTCGGCGCTCTCCCCCGCTCTGGGAGGCAGCTACGGCCTGGCGCTCACGAGCACCGGGACGGACGCGCTGTGGGTGTGGTCCAGTGAGGCGTCGGCCGCGGAGAACACCCCGCAGCTGGTGCTGACCTTCGGGGCGCCGTAACCCTCACGGCGTCCCCGTGGGGGGGGGGGGGGGGGGGGGGGGGGGGGGGCCCCCCCCCCCCCCCCCCCCCCCCCCCCCCCCCCACCCCGCCTGGGCCCGCACCTTCGTGTACGGGCCCGCCTTCATACCCGGCCCGCTCGGGCCGCAGGAGCCACCATGCACACTCGTACTCTCCGGTCCCTCCGGCGCGGGGCCGCCGCCGGCGCCCTCATCGCGCTCCTCGCGCTCTCCGGCTGCAGCTCGGACGGCGGTTCCGACGCGGCGGCGAACCCGACGCGGAGCATCTCCGACGACCAGGCGGCCGGCGTTCCGGACGACCAGGCGAGCCCGGCTCCCGAGGAGTCGTCGAGCCCTTCCAAGGGCCCGGTTCTGCCCGACGCGAAGCTCACCCCGGCGACCGGTTCCTTCACCGCCAAGGAGAAGAAGTACCTGCACGGCCGTGTGCCGAAGAACATGGACCCGGCCGCCGTGCTCCAGATCGGCCAGGAGACCTGTCAGCGCATCGAGCGCACCGCCACCCACGACAAGGACGCCGCGATCGGCGCGCTCATCGCCGGGGACCTCCCGTCCGCCGACGACGCGATCGCCCAGTTGTGCCCGAGGCAGAAGCCGCTGCTGGACAAGGCCGCGACCGGCTTCGCCGACGGCACACGCAAGAAGCCTGCGCCGGGCACCTATCGTGCGCTGACCAGCGCCGAGGGCTGCACCTGGAAGGCACTGGGCGCGGATGACAAGGTGCTGGCCTCGGGCCCTGGTCCGGACGCCCCGAAGAAGGTCACCGCGAAGATCCCGTCCGGGACCCGTACGTTCGTCTCCTCGGGCTGCTACGCCTGGCTCCCCGCCTAGCGGGTGCCGTTCGGATCGGCGCGCAGGTCCGCACCGATCCGAACGACCGAGACCATCGTTGCTAGGCCCGCTCGTACACGTCGAGGAGTGTGCCGAGGACCGCGTCCATGGCGAACGTCTCGGCGGTGAGCTTGCGGGCCGCCTCCGACGCGGCGCGCCGGGCGGCCGGGTCCAGCAGGTCGAGCACCGCCGGGGCGATGCCGTCGGGTCCCGTCACCACCCGGCCGGCGCCGGCCCGGTCCACGTCGCGGGCCAGGCCGTTGGAGTCGGTCACCACGACCGGCGTGCCCACGGCCATCGACTCCAGGACCGACATCGGGAACGGCTCGTCCACCGACGGCAGGACGTACACGTGCGCCCTGCGCAGTTCCTCGGTCATGCGTGTCCCGTCGAGCGGTCCCGGGCAGCTCACCCGCGCCGCGAGTCCGAGTTCGTCGATCCGCCGCCGCACGGCAGCGAGTTCGCCCTCGTCGGGGCCCGCCACGACGAACGTGGCCTCGGGGTGCCGGGCCAGGATCGCGGGGGCCGCCTCCACCAGGTCGACGGGGCGCTTACGGGCCTGGAGCCGGGCCGCGTACAGGATACGCGGCGGTCCCTCCGGTGCCGGGCCCTCGGGCTGCGCGGGCACGCCGTTCACCAGGCGGACCGCGCGGGAGAGGCCCGTCCCGCCCACCACGGCCTCCAGGTCCCGCAGTTCACGGGTGGTGAGGTGCAGAACGGCGGTGGCTCCGCGCAGCACCCGCCGCACCGCGACCGCGTCGAGAACCCTGGCCGAGTACCGCTCGCTCGGGTCGACCATGCCGTGCGTCTGGAGTACCACCGGCCTCCCGGCACGCAGCGCGGCGAGCGCCACCGGCAGGGTCACCAGGTCGCGCGCCAGATGTACATGGACGATGTCGGCCTGCCGTACGAGACGGTGGGCGCCGGCGAGCAGGGACGGCGAGGTCAGACCGCTGAACCCCAACGGCAGGATCCTGCGGGCCTGGTGGAGGCGGGCGGGCACGCCCTCCACCTCCTCGGGCAGCGGCCCCTCGAAGCCGTCGGCGAGGGCGGTGAGCCGGACGTCGTGCCCGCGTTCCCTCAGCCCCTTGCAGAGGTTGAGGGCGACCCGGACCGGGCCGCCGAAGGCGTGGGTGGGGCTGTGCAGGGTGACCGCGTGCAGCACTCTCACGCCGGCGCCTCGACGGGTCGGCGCCGGTTGTCGGCGGTGTGCAGGGTCAGCTCGGGCAGGTCCTTGTGGAGGACCGCGCCCGCACCCACGACGGCGCAGCGGCCGACCTTCACCCCGGCGAGGACGGTGGCGCGGGTCGCGACCCAGGCTCCGTCGTCGACGGTGATCGGCGCGTTGCGGTACCGGAAGTCGGCGGCGCGGTGGTCGTGGCTGCCGGTGCACAGCAGGGCCTCCTGCGACACGCACACATGGGCGCCGAGGGTGACCGGCTCCAGGTTGAGGATCCATGCCCCCTCGCCGATCCAGGTGTGGTCGCCGACCGTCAGTTTCCACGGCCAGAGCACGCGCACCCGGTGCCGGATGAGCACCCCCGTGCCGATCTCGGCGCCGAAGGCTCGCAGCAATGCCGTCCTGACCCGGGCCGGGGTGAACCACGCCATGAAGACCGTGTTCATCACCGCGAACCAGAGCGCCTGGACGAGTATCCCGCGCCCCTTGTCGTATCCGGCCAGTGTGAAGGCCGGGAGATCACGCATCGATCCATCCCCCCCAACAGCGTCTCCCCGGACGCTACTTCGCCACACTCTAGTAGCTGACCGTCCACCGCAGGCCAGGGCTCGTTAGACTGCGCCGGGGATCTCTTTCGGGCGGGGGCGCCATGACGCAGCAGGTGGACCGCGGCACGACCAGTACGCCCGGGTCACCGGAGCGGGGCTGGCAGGTGGCGGTGCCGCCCTTCCGGCCGCGCACGGTCCTCTCCCGCGCGTTGTCGGTGCCGCTCGTCCTCGGTTTCGCGGTGTTCCTGCCGTTGCTCGTGCTGGTCCAGCCCGGCACCGGTCTGCACGACTCGGCGCTGTGGCTCCAGCTCGCGCTCACCGTGTACGCCGGCATCCGGCTCTCGGCGATGATCCTCTCCAGCCGGCGCAAGTTGCTCGCCGGTTCGTTCTGGCTGTTCGTCTACATGGCGATGGGCGTGGCACCGCTCGCGCAGGCCGTGCTCGGCCGTACACCGACCCCGGTGGTGGGTGCGCGCTCCGATCTGACGGAGGCGGTCGCGCTCGTCCTGATCGGCTGTGTCGCCTTCGACATCGGCACCCTGCTGGCACGCCAGCGGCCCGAGCGGAAGCGGGAGGACAGACTGCGGCCGGCGCTGGTGCACCGCCGCCGCCTGTACCTGCTGACCCTCCTCGCCTTCCTCGGCTCGGCGCTCCTCGTCGTCAAGCTGGGCGGTCCCGCGGTCTTCTTCACGAGCCGCCAGGAGATCATCAGCAGTGTCCAGGAGGTCGGGCTCTCCCAGGCGGACTCGCAGGCCGGGCAGGCCATCGTGCGCGGCTTCGGCACCGTGCCCGCCCTCATCGCCTGGCTGGCGTACACGCGCTGGCTGGTGACCTCGCGACGGGCCCGCCGTTCCGTGCTGATCATCGCGGTCTGGGGGGCGCTCGCCGTGCTGAACGCGGTGGTCAACAACCCGATCTCCAACCCTCGTTTCTGGTTCCTCACCGTCCTCTTCTCACTGCTGTTCACCGTCTTCCCGGTGAGCGCGGCCTTCTACCGGGTCGCACTCAGCCTGGGCGTGATCGTGGCGCTGGTCGTCTTCCCGTTCGCAGACCGCTTCCGCTACGACGACGCCAACTACCGCCCGGTGCAGACCACTTCGCCGCTGGAGCCACTGGCCCTCAAGGACTACGACCAGGTCGGCATGTTCGCCAACACCATCACTTACGTCCGGTCGGGCAGCGGCCACACCTTCGGCCGCCAGATGGCCGGCTCGCTGCTGTTCGCGGTCCCCCGCTCCGTGTGGCCCGACAAGCCGATGGACACCGGGGTCATGGTCGGCCAGTGGATGGGCACGACGAACACGAACCTCTCGTCACCGGTGTGGGCCGAGCTGTGGATCGACTTCGGCCCGGTCGGGATGGTGGCGGGGTTCGTGGCGATGGGATACGCGGCGGCACGGGTCGACCGGCGCTACGCCCGCCGCGCGGTGCGCAGTGCCCGGCCGGGAAACCTGATCGCCCTGGCCGTCCCGCTGGTCGCCGGCTACTCGTTCATCCTGCTGCGGGGCCCCCTGCTCCAGGCATCAGGGCGCGTGGCCATCGCGGCGTTCTGCATCGCCCTGATCACCACGTTCCGCCAGGACCGGGCGCCGGGGCTGCGCTGACCGGAGGGCCGGGGCCCTGGGGAACGGCCGCGCGCCGTGCGCTCCGCTCCCCCACGCGACGACGCTCAGTTCGCCGGGACCGCCGGTACCGCCGCCGTCGGGGTCGTCTCCTCCGCCCGCAGGCGCGCGACCCGGGTCCAGGCCGCCACCGCCTTCAGTGCGGAGCCCGCGGCCAGACCCCAGGCCGCTCCGAGCGCCGAGCCGGTCAGCAGGTATCCGGCGAGCATGAGGACGACCGAGAGCAGCGAGAACACCACCTGCACCGACAGGGTGGCGCGCGGCCTGAGCACGCGCAGGGTCACGAGGGCGCAGGTGCCGAGGCCCATCACCGCGTACTGGGCGCCCGAGGCGGGCAACAGAGCGGCGGCCGACTGCCAGGTGGCGCCGAGGAGTTGGCGTCCGACGTGGTCGGGAAGGGCGTACAGCACGAGCCCCCAGGCGAGGCCGACGGCGCTGAGCACGAGTCCGAGCAGCGCGGCGGCGCGGGTGGTGGCACGTCGGCCGCCGAGCCGGTTGAGCAGCGGCGGCCCGAAGGCGTTGACCGAGTTGAACAGGACGTTGAGCGGCCCGAAGAGTGTGGTGGCGCCGCGCAGGGCACCGACCGCGAGCGGGGCGGCGAACAGGCCGAGGCCGAGCACGGCGAGCTGGCTGGAGGCGTTGCCGACGGCGAACTCCACGACGAAGCGCTGTCCGAGGTGGCCCCGGCGCAGGTAGGGCCGCAGGTCCGCCCGCGCGCCGCGGACATGGGGCCACAGCAGGCTCAGGCCGAGCAGCAGCGCCGGGACGGCCGACACGCCCCACACCGCCACGAGGAGTCCGGGCGCGGCGTGCCGGGGCTGGAGCAGTAGCGCCGGCACCACGCACACCAGACGCAGGGTGTCGGCGGCCAGGGCCAGGCCGGGGCGCCGCAGGGTGGAGAACGCGTACCGCAGCCCGTCCTGCACGAGGACCAGGGGCAGCACGAGCCCGAGGGCGAGGAAGGCTCCGCCGGGTCCGGCCCAGTCGCCGGCGACGGCGCCGGTGACCGCGCCGACGGCGGCGAGCAGGACCCCGACGACGGTGGAGGCGAGGGAGGTGAAGGCGATCGCGGACCGGCAGGCGGCGCCGGTGGCGACGGTGTCGCCCCGGGTGAGGACGACGGCCTGGCCGACGTACGCCATGTTGAGGCCGAGCAGCACCGTGAAGGTGAGGTACACCATCGAGAAGGAGGCGAAGCCGTGCGCGGTGGAGACGCGGGCGGCGATCACCAGCACGGCGATGTTGGTGAGGCTGGACGCCGCCTGGTCGAGCACCGAGGCGAGGGCGGCCGCCGACCGCCGCGGGGTGCGAGGCGGGTCGGACGGCTTCTCGGACGGCGGCTCTTCCTCCGGGGCGGTCACCGGTCCCCGGAGCGGACGGCGCGCAGCGCGACCGTGTCGCTGCCGTCGCCGTCGAAGTGCCGCTCGGGTTCAGGCGTGTTGCTCGACTCGGGAGTGGGGGCCGGCCGGCTCTTGGGCGCCCGGCGTCGGCTGCCACGGCGGGCGCCGGGCGTCCGGACCCTCTTGGAGTCGGTGTGCGTCACCGCGCCGAGGACGGTACCGCCGGCACCGACGATCAGTTCGCGGATACGCATCAGGTCGGCGCGGTGCACGGTCCGCGGGTCGCAGACGATGAGCACGCCGTCGACCCGGTCGACGAGCGCGAGGGCGTCGGCGTACGCGAGGACGGGCGGGGCCACGACCACGACGGTGGCGTCCTGATCGTCAGCCTCGGCGATCAGCCGGGTGGTCGGGGCGGAGGTCAGCGCGCGCGGTACGTTGCGCACGCGTTCGCCGGGGACGAGCCCGAAGGCTCCCGACTCGCCCGCGTCGACGAGGAGTTGGCCTCGGCTCGGCCACTCGCCCTCGGCGTGCTCGCCGGTACGGCTCCAGCGGGGCCGGGAGGCGGCGGACACGTCGAGCCGCTCGGAGAGCGACGGGGTGCGCAGGTCGGCCTCCACCAGCAGGACGTTCTTGCCGGTCTCGGCGAACGAGGCGGCGAGGTTGACCGCGACGGCGACACTCGACTCCATGGAGCCGCGCGGGGCGACGACGAGTAGTCGGCGCCGGTCGGCGAAGCGCTCGTCGTAGGCGAGGCGGAAGGCGATCGAGCGGTACTCCTCGGCCGCCCGGGAGTCGGTGTGGCCGACCACCAGGGTTCCCGCCGAGCCGCGGGGCAGCGCGCCGAGGACGGGACCGCGGACGGCGCGGGCGACGTCACCGGCCGAGCGAGGCGCCGGGTCGAAGACGAGCCGCACCCAGGCGCCGAGCAGGCCCAGACCGACGCCGACGAGGCCGCCGAGGCCGAGCGACAGCGGCAGGCCGGGCCCGTCGGACGAGGAGGGGACCGTGGCGTTGCGGATCACGTTGCCGGGCGTCATGTCGAGCGCCTTCAGGCTGGTGATCTTGCTGCGGAGGTCGGTGATGCGGTTGAGCAGGTTGGCCTGCACCGCGTAGGCGGAGTCCGCGGCGGATCCGTCGGGAAGCTGCTTGATCTGCCGGGAGAGCTCGTCGTTCTGCTTGGCGACCGGATTGAGCTGGTCCTGCAGGCTCTTGAGCATCGAGTCGCGGACGGACTCCCACTGGTCCTTACGCATGTCGATGTACGACGCGGTGAGGGCGTTGGCTCGGCGCGCCGCCTCCTTCGGATCGGACGCGTTGTACGTGAAGTGCAGCACGAGGGTCTGCGGCGGGTTGGTGACCTGGAGCCCGCTCTGGAGCTGGTCCACCTCGTCCGAGCTCATCCTGAGCCGCTTCGCGGCGCCTTGCGCGACCGAGCGGCTGAGGGCCGTCTGTCGCTCGGACCCCATGTTGAGCGCCTTGTCGCTGGAGAGCATCGGCGCGAAGGGGTCGCTGGTGGGGGCGCGGAGCACGATGTCGGTGGTAGCGGCGTAGCTGTCGGCGCCGGTGACGCCGAGCCAGGCGCCGGCCAGCAGACCGATGCCGACACCGCCGCCTATCAGCCACCGGTAGCGCAGCAGTTGGCGGAACTGCTCACGCAACTGCTCCGGCTCGTCCTCCCCCCGGACGGGAACGTGTGTCTCGTTCACCTTCCAAGTCCCCCCATTGCCTCGTCGATCAGCGCGTCGATGCGCGCGAGACCCGCCTCCCGTGACAGATGGGCCGCTACATGGCGCGGACCCGCCGCGCCCAACTCGTCCGCCATTTCCGGATCTTGGGCGAGTCTACGCACCGCTGACAAGAACTGATCAGGATTCTCCGGTTCCACAAGCATTCCGGCACCGGATCGCAGCGCTTCGCGGGCCGTACCGCCTTCGGCAGCGACCGACGCGACCACCGGCCGGCCGGCCGCGAAGTAGGAGGTGAGCTTGGAGGGGACGCTCATGTCGAGGACGGAGGCGCGCTGGGTCACGGCGAGGACGTCGGCGGCGGCCAGGACGTCCGGGAAGTCGGCGTCGTCCACCGACGGAAGGAACTCCAGGTTGGGCAGCCCCTCGGCGAGTGCGGCGAGGTGCTCGCGCTGGTTGCCGTCGCCCATCAGGACGATCCGGGTGGCCGGGTCGCGGCGGGCGGCGTCCACCAGCACCTCCAGGCCCTGCTTGAGGCCCATGTTCCCGGAGTGCAGGACCACGGTCTGTTCCGGCCGCCAGCCGAGCCGCTCGCGGGTACGGTCGCGTGGCGCCGAAGGGGCCTGTATGTGCGACCAGTTGGGCACCAGACGTATGCGTCCGGGGTCAACACCCATGGCCCGCACCCGCTCGACGAACGTCTCGTGGATGACGCCGACCAGCGTGGCACGCCGCAGCACCCAGGACTCCGCGCGCTCGGCCAGCTCGGCGGCACGGCCACCTCCCTGGATGCCCGACTGCGCGGCGGCGGCCCCCATGAGGTCCTGCACGACCGGCACGTACGGTGCCCGGTGCCGGGCGGCGAGGCGGACTCCGAGCACGCCCCCGGCGAGGCTGGGCAGTTGGGCGAGTACGGCGTCGAGGCGGCCGGTGCGGGGCGGCGCGACCAGGCCGTGGGCGAGTATCGAGCTCTCGAACAGGGCCCTGCGCAGGGCGCTCTGGCGCGGTGGGACGCTGTGCCGCCTACGGTGCACGGTGACTCCGGCACGCTGCTCGGTGGCCCGCCACACCGTGCGGTAGGCGGGGTCGAGGCGCCAGGACGGGTAGTGCGGGAGCCCGGCGAGGACATGGGTGTCGTGGCCGCGGCGCGCCCAGTGCTCGGCGATACCGGTGGCATACGGGCCGATCCCGGTGTGCTCGGGCGCGTAGTTGGTGGATACCAGGAGCAACCTGCGCCCGGAGGGCCCGACTTCGCTCTCCTTGCCGGTGTGTCCGTCGACGTCCGGCTCGTTGGTGCGCTGCACCGGAACGGGCCCCGCCGGACCGGCGACCCCCGTACCGCTCCGGTCACGACGCTCGTCGTGGGTATGTGTCACGCGACGAAACCTTCCCCCCGGCCGCCTCGGCGGCCTCCCCTGTGTGTTCGCGCCTTGCGGGACCCCCCGGTCCCACGCACTGCTCGGCAGTGAACCAGGGCGCACCCCAATTGTTCACCCTTCCTGCACCGGGCATGGACGCTATCGTCAAAGTCCGCCGCATCCCCGCAAAGGAGTGCGCACAGGGGGACATCATCGATCGCGGGGCATCTGTGCCATTCAGCAAGGCGTATCGCGTGGGCTACGCGCCGGACGCCTACGATCTCTTCCACATCGGGCACTTGAACATCCTGCGCCACGCACGTGCTCAGTGCGACTCCCTGGTGGCAGGCGCGGTCTCGGACGAGATGACCGAACGGGCCAACGGCAGGCGGCCGATGATCCCGCTGGTCGCCTCCCGGTCCTCGTGCGGCACGACGGTCGGGCCGGCCCCGACGAGCGGCGCCGCAATCTCCTGGGCGCGGCGTCCGTGACCTCGGGATCCGGACCCGCCGGGACTGCTTCCCGACGTCACGCGCCGTGGCCGGACCTCCTTCGTCGGACCGACCCCGGCCCGCACCGACTCCCATGCGGTTCCGAGCTGACACCTTGTCCGTGAGGTCGGCAGAGGGTCGGCATCGACCCGCCCGAAGACGGTTACATGTCATGCCGGCTGCACATAGGCTGTCCTCCCTGAGATCTTCGCTGACCTGGCAGAATGCATCCCTGGAGCTGATCCGGCAGAGCTAGGAGCCGCCCCGTGTTCTATTACGTGCTCAAATACGTCATTCTTGGGCCGTTGCTGCGGTTGCTGTTCCGGCCCAGGATCGAGGGGCTGGAGCACATTCCCGAGGAGGGCGCGGCGATCGTCGCCGGCAACCATCTGTCGTTCTCCGACCATTTCCTGATGCCCGCGATCATCAAACGGCGCATCACCTTCCTTGCCAAGGCGGAGTACTTCACCGGCCCGGGACTGAAGGGGCGGCTGACCGCCGCGTTCTTCCACAGCGCCGGGCAGATCCCGGTGGACCGGTCCGGCAAGGATGCGGGGCAGGCCGCGATCCGTGAAGGCCTCGGAGTGCTGAACAAGGGCGAGCTGCTCGGGATCTATCCGGAAGGGACCCGTTCGCACGACGGCCGGCTCTACAAGGGCAAGGTCGGCGTCGCGGTGATGGCGATCAAGGCGCAGGTGCCGGTGGTGCCGTGCGCGATGGTCGGTACGTTCGAGATCCAGCCTCCCGGCAAGGTCGTTCCCCGGATCAAGCGGGTCACCATCCGCTTCGGTGAGCCGTTGGACTTCTCCCGCTACGCCGGGATGGAGGATCAGAAGGCGGCGATCCGGGCGGTCACCGACGAGATCATGTACGCGATCCTCGGACTCTCCGGTCAGGAGTACGTCGACGAGTACGCGGCCAAGGTGAAGGCCGGGCAGGCCGAACAGACGAAGAAGTTCCCGAGACTGCGACGCTGACCGCGTATCCGCGATCGGCGAACTCGCATGGCCCGACGGGGCCGCCTCCGCCTAGCGTTCCTCCCATGAGCAAAGGGCACGCATGGGTTCTTGGAGCGACGGGACAGATCGGGCGGGCCGCGGTGCGGGCGCTCGTCGAGGACGGCTGGGAGGTGACGGCGGCCTCGTGCGGCGGTGGGCGGGACGAGCAATGGGCCGACGGCGTACGGACGACGGCCCTCGACCGGGACGAGGAGGGGGCGCTGGGCGCGGCGCTGGGCGACGGCTGTGACGTACTCGTCGACATGGTGGCGTACGGCGAGCAGCACGCCCGGCAGCTGACCGGGCTCGCCGACCGGATAGGTTCGGCGGTCGTCATCTCCAGCGGCGCGGTGTACGAGGACGATCACGGCCGCAGCTTCGACACCCAGGGCGAGCCCGACGGGGCCCCGCGGTACCCGGTGCCGATCCCGGAGACACACCGCACGGTGGCGCCGGGGGACGACTCGTACGGGACCAGGAAGATCCGGCTGGAGCGGGACCTGCTGGCGGCGGGGGACGCCCTGCCGGTGACGCTGCTGCGGGCCGGTGCGATCCATGGCCCGCACTGCCGCTCGCCGCGCGAGCTGTACTTCGTGAAGCGGCTGCTGGACGGGCGCGGACGACGGGTGCTCGCGTACAACGGCACGAGCCGCTTCCATCCGGTCCACGTGTCCAACGTGGCCGAGCTGATCCGGCTCGCCGCCGGGCAGCCCGGGTCGAGGGTGCTCAACGCGGCTGATCCTCAGGCGCCCACGATCGCGGAGATCGCGTCGGCCGTCGACGGGGTGCTCGGCCGGGAGACGGAGACGGTGCTGGTGGACGGAGCGCCGCCGGTGGGCGGGGTCGGCGAGACGCCGTGGAGCAGTGCCCATCCCATCGTGTACGACATGACGGCTGCCGGGAAGGAGCTCGACTACCGGCCGGTGACGGGCTACGTGGAGTCGCTGCCGGAGACGGTCGAGTGGCTCGTCGGGCAGCTGGACGGCCGGGACTGGCGGGACGCCTTCCCGGCGATGCTGCGGGCGTACGGCGAGGGCCTGTTCAATTACGAGGCGGAGGACGCCTGGCTGGAGCGGTACGACCGGGAGCGGCCGGCGCGGTAGGGCCGGGGTCGGCATGCGGGGTCGTACGGGGAGACGGGCGGCCGGTGATGATCCTCCGGCCGCCCGTCCCCGTCACTCAGCCGCTTACGGCTTCGGGGTGGCGTGCGGGGCGCACGTCACGTCCTGCCGGTCGGTCTGCCCGGTGAGCAGGTAGTTGTCCACCCGGTCGTTGATGCAGGGGTTGACCAGGCCCGTGACGCCGTGCGAGCCGGCGTCCTTCTCGGTGATCAGACGCGAGCCCTTGAAACGCTTGTGCAGCTCGACGGCGCCCTCGTACGGAGTGGCGGCGTCACGCGTGGACTGCACGATCAGCACCGGCGGCAGGCCCTTGCCGGTCTTGACCTCCAGCGGGGTCTGCTGCTTGGCCGACCAGGTCGCACAGGGCAGGTTCATCCAGGCGTTGGCCCAGGTCATGAACGGGTAGTCCTTGTGCAACCGGGTGTTGTCGCGGTCCCACTTCTGCCAGCTGGTGGGCCACTTGGCGTCCGCGCACTCGACAGCCGTGTATACGGCGTTGCCGTTCTCCGAGGAGGCGTTCCCCGCGAGATCCGACATGTCGGGGCCCGCGGCGTCGACCAGTGCCTGGGTGTCGCCCGCCCGGTAGTCGCTCCAGGTCTGGGCGACGAGCACCCAGGTGGAGTCGTAGTACGGCGCGTTCTGGAAGAAGCCGATGAGTTCGGCGGGTCCGACGACGCCGCCGATCGGGCTCTTCTTGGCCGAAGCGCGCAGCTTCAGCCACTCCTGCTCGACCTGGGCAGGCGTGGTGCCGATGTGGAAGGCCGCGTCGTTCTTGGCCACCCACGCCGTCCAGTCCTCCCAGCGCTGCTGGAAGGCGATGTCCTGGTTGAGGTTGGCCTCGTACCAGATGTTGTCCTTCGCCGGGTTGACCACGCTGTCGACGATCATGCGCCGGACGTGGTCCGGGAACAGCGTGCCGTAGACCGCCCCCAGGTAGGTGCCGTAGGAGACGCCCAGGAAGTTGAGCTTCTTCTCACCGAGCGCGGCGCGGATGACATCCAGGTCGCGTGCGGTGTTCGGCGTCGTCATGTGGGGCAGCATGTCGCCGCTGCGCTCGGCGCAGCCGTCCGCGTACTCGGCGGCGAGCTTGCGCTGGGCGCGCTTGTCGGCCTCGCTGTCGGGTACTGGGTCGGCCTTCGGGGCCTTCACGAACTCCTGCGGGTCGACGCAGGAGATCGGCGCCGAGTGGCCGACACCGCGAGGGTCGAAGCCGACGAAGTCGTACGCCTTCGCGGCCTTCGTCCACAGTGGGTTCTTGCTGGTGATCCGGGTGGGGAACCGCAGCCCGGAGCCGCCGGGGCCGCCCGGGTTGTAGAGCAGCGCGCCCTGCCGCTCCGCCTTCGTACCGGTGCTGACGTGCCGGTCGACGGCGAGCTTGATCTGCTTGCCGTGGGGCTTGGCGTAGTCGAGCGGTACGGTCACCCAGCCGCACTGAATCGGAGTGGACAGGGCCCAGTCGGCCGGGCAGTCCTTCCAGTCGATGCCGGTGTGGGCCGCACGTGCGGCGGCGATCTGGACGCCGCGCGCCTCCGAACCGCTGTGGTGGCGGCCGTCTGCTGTGGCCGTCGGTGCGGCTATCGCGCCAGCTATGAGCGTGCCCGCGATCAGAGTGCCGGCCGAGCCGAGCACTGCTGTGCGTCTCAAGTGGAACCTCCCCCATTGTCTGAAGCGCCGCGATCGGCAGCGCAGTTCACATCGAGACCTCCCGCGGATCCTGTCGCCTGTGAGGTTCCTGAGAACAGGGCGTACACGCACTTCTTTACCGAATCGATAACCGGACACCCGTGTCCCGCTGAGCGGTGCGCAACCGCGTCAGCCGGCCAGCACCTCGTCCAGCGCACCGTCGAGGACGGTGCGCAGCAGTCGTGCGTCGGGGGCCACGGCGGTCACCAGTACCGCCGGGCCGACCAGCCGGGTAAGAACGGCGGTCGGCCCCAGCAGCCTCGTATCAGGGCACTTGTCGTCGAATGCCGGATTCACGACGAGGAGCTGGCCGACCGCGCGATGTCCGCCGAGCACGGCGCCACCGTCCCAGCCGCCGGGTGCCCCCGGTCCGTACGCCACTTGCTGATCGAGAAGCGGGCGCCCGGCGCGGTGGACGGTGAGGCGACTGATGAGAGTGCCGGTGGTCTCGCCGTGGCGTCCGAGGATCTGTTCCTCCCGCAGCACCAGCTTTGCGGTCTCGGCGAGTTCGGCCCTGGTGGTCATGCGCAGCTCGCTGCCGCACGCCGAAATGAGCTGCTCCGGAAGCCAGTTGAGCTCCGCCCCTTCGCCCACTTTCAACTCGATGTCGTATGTGGCGGGTTGAACATCCGGTCCGGGGCCGGGCAGCGCCACGGTCGCCGCCGCGGAGTCCACGGTGAGCCGGGCGCCGTCCTCGACCCGCGCCTCGATGGCGAGCCGGTCGCCGCCCAGCGGTGCGCTCATCGCGCCGACGACGGTGACCCGGGCGCACGGGGCGGCGGTGGCCCTGGTGCGGCGCAGAGCGAGCGGCCCGTCGCTCTCGAGGACGGGGAGAGCCGTGGCGCCGCGGCCGTCGGGGACGGCGGTGATCCGGGCGGTCGCGTGGACGCTCATGCGGTCCAGGCGGCGAGCTGCGCCCGTACCCAGTCCGCGACGGGCTTGACGCCCTCGCCGGAGGTGAGGGAGGTGAGGGCGACGGGGAGCGTGCCGCGCTGCTCCGCGGCGTCCCGGGCCATCCGGTCCAGATCGGAGCCGACGTAGGGGGCGAGGTCGGTCTTGTTGATCACGAGGAGGTCGGAGGTGGTGACACCGGGGCCGCCCTTGCGCGGGATGTCGTCACCGCCCGCCACATCGATGACGAAGATCTGGGCGTCGACCAGGCCTTTGGAGAAAGTGGCGGTGAGGTTGTCGCCGCCGGACTCGACGAGGATCAGATCGAGCGGGCCGACGGTGTCCTCCAGGTCCTCGACGGCTTCGAGGTTGGCGGAGATGTCGTCGCGGATGGCGGTGTGCGGGCAGGCGCCGGTCTCGACGGCCTGGATGCGCTCGGGCGGCAGCACGGCATTGCGCAGCAGGAACGCGGCGTCCTCGCGGGTGTAGATGTCATTGGTGACGACGGCGATGGACAGCTGGTCGCGCAGCGTGCGGCAGAGCGCTGCGACGGTCGCCGTCTTGCCGGAGCCGACCGGGCCGCCGAGCCCGATGCGCAGGGCGCGACGGGTGCCGTCGGCGCGTGCGGCGTCGGCGCTGATGGCGGCCGGGCCGTCGTGGGAGTGGTCGAGGTGCATGGGGTGCGGCTCCTGAGGGGTGTGGTGCGGGTGGTCCTATGAGGCGAACAGGCGGACCGGCCAGGCGGCGTGTGCTTCGGCGGTGACGTCGAGCAGAGGCGCGGAGGCGGCGGGCAGCGCGTCGATGCCGTGGTGAACGGCGGCGGCGGCCTGTTCGGCGACCCGGTCGAGTTCGGGCGCGAGGCGGGCGAGGACGGCGGCGGCCTCGAAGGGGTTCAGGGAGAGCAGCCGGACCGCCGCGGTGGCCGGTCCGCTGACCGTTTCGTATGCGATGCAGTGCGCGGCGTCCTCGGGTCCGAGACCCGCGGCGCGTGCGGTGAGGCCGAGCACGACGGGCTGGTGGGCGCCGCGCGGCCGGGCCTCCGCGAGTGCGGCGAGTTCGGGGCTGGGCCAGGTGGCACGGGCGGCCCGCATCAGCTGACGGCCGAGTTTGCGCGCGACCGCGCGCAGTGCGGGTGACGGGGTACGGGCGTCGGCCGCCTCGTCGAGCGCGAGCGGGTCGAGGCCGTGGGCGGCCGCCGCGGCGAGTGCGGCGGAGGTGAGTCCGGTGGTGTGCAGGCGGCCCCGGCAGAAGGAGGCGAGGTCCTCGGCGTTACGGATGCGTCCTGCCTCGACGGCCGGTTCGGCGCCACCGGAGTGGGCGTGCCCCCCGGCGGGGAACCGGCCGTCGGCGAGGACGAGCAATGCTGCGCGACTCATCACATGGCCTGTCTCAGAAGAGGAAGTAGCGCTGGGCCATGGGGAGTTCGGCGGCGGGCGCGGGTTCGACCGGTTCGCCGTCGATGGTCACGGCGAAGCTGTCCGGGTCGACCTGGACCCGCGGCAGCGCGTCGTTCTCCCGCATGTCCGCCTTGGTGACCCCCCGGGTGCTGGTGATCGGCACGAAGCGTTTGCCGAGTCCGAGGCGTTCCGGCAGCCCGTCCTCGATGGCCGCGCTCGCCACGAAGTTGAGCGAGTTGGCGGCGGGCGCCCGGCCGAGTGCGCCGAACATCGGCCTGGGCATCACCGGCTGCGGGGTGGGGATGGACGCGTTGGCGTCGCCCATCTGCGCGTATGCGATCTGTCCGCCCTTGATGACCGTCTGCGGCTTGACGCCGAAGAAGGCCGGGTCCCAGAGCACCAGGTCCGCGAGCTTGCCGGTCTCGACGGAACCGATCTCCTGGTCGAGCCCCTGGGCGACGGCCGGGTTGATGGTGTACTTGGCGACATAGCGACGTACCCGGCGGTTGTCGGCCCGCCCGTCGCCGGGCAGGGGACCGCGGCGTTTCTTCATCACATGGGCGGTCTGCCAGGTGCGCAGGACGACCTCGCCGACGCGGCCCATCGCCTGGGAGTCGGAGGAGATGATCGAGATCGCCCCCAGGTCGTGGAGGATGTCCTCGGCGGCGATGGTGGACGGCCGGATCCGCGACTCGGCGAACGCCAGGTCCTCCGGGACGGCCGGGTTGAGGTGGTGGCAGACCATCAGCATGTCGAGGTGCTCCTCGATCGTGTTGACGGTGTGCGGCCGGGTGGGGTTGGTGGAGCTGGGCAGGATGTGCGGCTCCGAGACCACGGTGATGATGTCCGGCGCGTGCCCGCCGCCGGCACCTTCGGTGTGGTACGCGTGGATGGAGCGCCCGGCGATCGCGGCGAGGGTGTCGCCCACGAAGCCGGCCTCGTTGAGGGTGTCCGTGTGGATGGCGAGCTGAGCGCCGCTCTCCTCGCACACATTCAGACAGGCGTCGATGACGGCGGGGGTGGCCCCCCAGTCCTCATGGATCTTGAATCCGAGGGCTCCGCCACGCAGTTGGGCCCACAGGGCGTCGCCGGACATCGTATTGCCCTTGCCGAGCAGTCCGATGTTGACGGGGTAGGCCTCCAGTGACTCGAACATCCGGGCGAGGTGCCAGGCGCCCGGCGTGACCGTGGTGGCCTTCGTACCCTCGGCCGGGCCGGTGCCGCCGCCGACGAGTGTGGTGACACCGGCGGAGAGCGCCTGGTCGACGATGGTCGGCGAGATGAAGTGGACGTGTGCGTCGACGGCGCCCGCCGTCACGAGCTTGCCGTTCCCCGCGATGATTTCGGTCTCAGGGCCGATGACGAGGTCGGGGTGAACGCCGTCCATCGTGTCCGGGTTGCCGGCCTTGCCGATGCCGGCGATCCGGCCGTCGCGGATGCCGATGTCCGCCTTGACGATGCCCCAGTGGTCGATGATGACGGCGCCTGTGATGACGGTGTCGGGAGCCCCTTCAGCCCGGGTGGTGCGCGCCTGGCCCATCGATTCGCGGATCACCTTTCCACCGCCGAACACCGCCTCGTCGCCCGCGAGTCCGGGGCCACCGGAGCGATCCTCCTCGATCTCGACGAGCAGATCGGTGTCGGCGAGCCGGACGCGGTCGCCGGTGGTCGGCCCGAACAGATCGGCGTACACGGCGCGGTTGAGCTCAGCCATCGAGGGCACCTCCGGTTTCGCCGCGCAGGCCCGGGACGATGCGCCGTCCGGCGAGGGGCACGAGTTCGATGTCGACGGGGATGCCGGGCTCGAAGCGGACCGCGGTCCCGGCGGCGATGTTCAGCCTCAGGCCGTGGGCGGCCGGACGGTCGAATTCGAGGCCGGGATTGGCCTCGGCGAAGTGGTAGTGAGAGCCGACCTGGACGGGCCGGTCGGCGGCGTTGAGGACCGTGAGGCGGGTGACCGGGCGGCCCGGGTTGAGCAGCACGGGCCCGTCCGCGTGGAGGATCTCTCCGGGGATCATCAGCGGCGCCCCGTCAGACGATCGGATCATGGACGGTGACCAGCTTGGTGCCGTCCGGGAAGGTGGCCTCGACCTGGACATCGTGGATCATCTCGGGGATCCCGTCCATGACGTCGTCGCGGGTGAGTACCTTCCGCCCGGACGCCATCAGTTCGGAGACCGTACGGCCGTCGCGGGCGCCCTCCAGCAGGTGCGCAGTGATCAGCGCCACCGCCTCGGGGTGGTTGAGTCGCAGTCCACGCGCCCGACGCTTCTCCGCCACGTCGGCGGCCACATGGATGAGCAGGCGTTCTTGCTCATGCGGGGTCAGTTGCAACGTTTCCACCTCACAGTCTTCCGCCCAGTACCGGTGCTGGGCGCAGCGAGACATTAACTGCGCTCAACAGACTGTTGAACTCAGAACCGGTGTCTCACACCGAGGTATTGCACGTTAGGGCGGAAGTTTTTCCGGCGCGTTAACTGATCTTTTGCAGGTCCATGGACATCAGGCCGCGCAGGCCGTTCTCCAGCACCTCGGGCGCGGCATCCCCGAACATCGCCAGCTGGACGATAAACCCCTGGGCGGTGGCGATCAGGGTGCGGGCCACATGATCGGACGGCACGTCGGCGGAGAGAACGCCGGCCTCGCGGTAGACCTCGACCAGCTCGGCCCAGGCCAGCCGCAGCCCCCCGTACGCCTCGCCGAGGGTGGCGGCCAGCCGCTCGCTGCGCAGGGTCTCGGACCACACCTGCACGATCAGCCCGGCGTAGGCCCGTCGGTCCATCCCGCGGCTTTCACCACTGAAGAGCGTCCGCGTCACACGGCCGATCAGCACATCGGGGGCGGGTGGCGGGCTGACCCGGGCCGCCTCCTCGAACGCCTGCCGGACACTGCCGACCGCCTCTCCGGCGATGGCCGCGATCAGATCATCCTTGCCGCTGAAGTAGCGGTAGACCGCACCCGCCGAGAGCCCGACCTCGTGCAGTACATCCTGCATGGAGGTGCCGTGGAAGCCCTTCCGCGCGAAGCAGCGTGCGGCGCCGTCGAGGATCTGCCGGCGGCGGGCGTCGAGGTGTGCCTGGGATACGCGAGCCATGATCTCAATCTAAAACGAACGTTCCTTCTTGACAAGACACCGCACCGGAGGACAGTGTGCCGCCCATAAAACGAACGATCCTTCTCTTTGAATCGAGGCCCTCCATGCCCGCCACTCAGAACCGCCGCATGGTGGCGGTCGTCCTCCTGATCCCCGTGGTGGTGACCATCGCGCTCTGGGCCTTCGCCTGGCCCGCCGCCCGGATCGCACCACGGGACCTCCCTGTGGGCATCGCGGGCTCCGCACCGGCCGCCGACCGGCTCCAGCAGCAGTTCGAGCAGCACGGGGACGCCTTCGAGATCCACCGCTTCGGTGACGGGGCCACGGCCCGTACCGCCATCGAGGACCGGGTCGTATACGGCGCGGTCGTCATCACACCGAAGGGACCGCGGCTGCTGACCGCCTCGGCGGCGAGCCCGATGGTTGCCCAGCTGCTCCGCGAGGCCGTCACCACCCAGACCTTGGCCGGCGGCCCGGTGCACGTCACGGATGTCGTGGCGGCTCCTGCCGGGGATCCGCGCGGCAGCGCGCTCGGCGCGAGCATCCTGCCGCTGGCGATCGCGGGTGTCGCCGCCGGATCCGCCGTCACGATGCTGAGGCTGCGCGGCGGCCGGGCCGTCGGGGCGCTGACCGGCGTCGCCGCACTCGTCGGGATCGCCGCCGCGGCCCTCACCGACAGCTGGCTCGGGGCGATCACGGGCGACTGGTGGACCGAGGCCGGGGCGCTCGGGCTCACCGTGCTGGCCATCGGCGCGACCGTGGCCGGGCTTGCCGCACTGATCGGCCCGTCCGGGGTCGGGCTCGGCGCCTTGCTGATGGTGCTGCTGGGCAACCCGTTCTCCGGCATCACCAGCGCACCCGAGCTGCTGCCTCAGCCGCTCGGCGCAATCGGGCAGTTGCTGCCGCCGGGGGCGGGCGGGTCGCTGCTGCGCTCCGTCGCCTTCTTCGACGGCAGTGCGGCAGGCGGCGCGGCCTTGACACTCGGCCTGTGGGCGGCGGTCGGACTGACCGCGGTCCTCGTCGGTGGCCGACGCCGGACACCTGCGGCGACGGCCCCCTCACCCGGCATCCCGGAGCCGGCCCTGGCGGGCTGAGCGCCCCTCCCGAGCCGCCGTGCATCCCCGCTGTAGCGGACGGGGGTGCACGGCGCTTTTGCATGACGGGTCACGGAGTTGCGGCGTCACCGGGCGCGCCGGTGACGAGTGGCACGATGACGCCGCCGGGGCACGCAGTTGCGTCGCGGCGGGGCGTCCGGCGACGTCACCGCGGGGTCACGGGCCGTCAGTTGCCCGGGTCGGTCTGCCCCCGGTGTTCCGCCGCGATGCCGAAGCGTCGCCGTTCGCCCGGAGCGGACGCGGCGGAGCCGATCGAGGAGACCGAGCTGATCACCTGCTCCTCGGCAGCCGCCTCTTCCTTCTCGAGTCGCTCCAGGTCAGCGGCCGAAACGAGCGCCACCAGCGGCTTGCCGTGCCGGGTCACCACGACTCGCTCGCCGCCGTAGACGACGCGGTTGATCAGTTCGGCGAGCTCAGCTCGGGCTTGCGTCACCGGAATCTCGTAGGCCATAGTCCCCATCATAACCTTCTGTACGTCCTGTACATTTTCTACAGACGCTTGTGCAGGCCGCACGCAGACGCAGACACCGGAGGAGAGGCTTCACCATGTTCCGCCCTGCCGCCCGCTACGTACTGCCCGAGTTCACCGAGCGCACGACCGACGGGACCCGCACCCTCGACCCGTATTCCAAGCTGCTCGCCGAGCGGATCGTCTTCCTCGGCACCCCGGTCGACGACACCGCCGCCACCGACCTGATCGCGCAGTTCATGTACCTGGAACACGCGGCACCCGACCGCCCCATCTCCCTCTACATCAACTCCCCCGGCGGCTCGTTCGACGCCGCGGCGGCGATCTACGACACGATGGAGTACCTCACCTGCGAGATGGAGACCTTCTGCCTCGGACAGGCCGGTTCCAGCGCGGCCCTGCTGCTCGCCGCGGGCGCCCCCGGCCGACGGCACGCCCTCCCCGGGGCCAGGGTCGTCGTGCAGCAGCCCGCGCTTCCCGAGCCGCTGCAGGGCCAGCCGTCCGATCTGGAGATCGAGGCACGGGAACTGATCCGTATCCGTGAGCAGCTCACCCGCCTGCTGGCCCGTCACACCGGGCGAACTGCCGAGCGGATCGGCGCGGACATCGAACGCGATCTCATCCTCGATGCCCCGGGCGCCAAGGCGTACGGCCTGGTGGACCACGTACTGGAGAACCGCAAGACGTCACTCCCGCCGAACGGCGTGAGGTGAACACCCGATGCAGCCACCGGAGTTCCCGCCGCTGCCCGCACTGACGCGCGCCGAGGGCGAGTTCATCGACTGTTACCTCGAAGTGCTCGACCAGTTGGGCCGGATCAACCCCGCCCTCGGCAGCGACACCTACGGCGCGCTGCGCGCGGCGCAGGCACTCGCCGCGCGGGCCGTAGCCCTGCGGAACGCACTCGCGTTGATGCACGAGCGCGGTGAAGCACAGATCCACGCCGCCACCTTGGCGCGGGCGCTTCGCGTGTTGGACGGGGAGCGGCGGGCCCGACGGGTCACCGTGCCCCCTGCCCAGACGAGTTGATCAACTCCCTTCCGCGACACGCCCGGCGGACTGATCAAAATTCCTCGCTCGTTCGGCGTAGGAGATCCCCCGCGCGAGGGATTGTTCAACTTGCGCCTCCGGCGTGGCCGATGAATGGAGTCCGCGATTCCGCCGCTGGTACGGGGCCGGTCGGGGCGACCGGCCGGGTTCACAGAACTACCGCACCCACCCGTATAGGTCAATCGAGACGAATCTTCCATATCGCTGCTTATCCTCGGAAATCCGGCACCCGGTGAGTCAAGATCCGTGGGACGACAAGCCCCCGCCACCGCGGCGGGGCGGTCCGGGCGGACGCCGAGTCCTGCCGTCGCCCGGATGCCTGGTCGACAGAAGTGGATCGGCAGGAGTGGAGGACCCGAGCACAACGGGTCGACCGGACATCCGGTCGACCCTCGGGGTGAAGCCGCCGAGTGCGGCCGGGCAACTTCGCCAGCCCGAACCCGACAGGTCATCCTTCACAGGCGGCTGACGAAGGGTTGCGCATGACTGCGCAGGTTCATGTCCCGTCTCTGCTCACCCGGGCCGGTACCGCCACGGTTCTGACGCTCGCCGCCGTCGGCGGCCCCGCGATCGCCCCCGGCGCTGTGGCCGAAGCCCAGGCCTCGGCTCATTCGACGAAGGCGCTCAACATCGCCGCGTCGAAGAAGGGATCGCCGTACCGGTACGGGGCCACGGGTCCCCGCCGATTCGACTGTTCGGGTCTGACGATGTACGCGTTCAAAAGGGTGGGCAAGAAACTCCCCCGCACGGCCCAGCAGCAGTACAACAAGACCCGGCACATCTCGGCCTCGCAGCGGCGCCGGGGCGATCTGGTCTTCTTCCACTGGGGGCGCAGCGTCTACCACGTAGGGATCTACGCCGGTAGGGGCAGGATCTGGCACTCGCCGAAGAGCGGATCCGTGGTGCGGCTGGAGAAGATCTGGACGAGGAGTGTCTGGTACGGACGGGTCCGCTGACCCTCGCCCCTTCCGCCTTTCAGGTTGCCGGTCACCTCCGCCGGTCAGTGCAGCCGGGGGCCGCTGACCAGCACCAGCCCCAGCGCGGTGAGCGCCGCGGCCGCCGCCCTCGATGGCGCGCATGCTGTCCGGGGGAACGGGACGGCTGCCGGTGACGGAACCGGCCGGCCGGTGATCAGCAGCGCGCCGGCCCATCCGCCCCGCCGGGGGGAGAGAACGCCCTGGCCGAGGCGGGGCGACACCCGACGTGGTGTGCGGGCCACCGGGCTATGCGCTGGTGTCGGTGCGGGGATCGGGATGGCGGTGGTGGTTGACATGGTCGCCGCGATGGCGCCGACGCCCCTGTCCGTGCGACGGCTGGAACCCGCGGCTTTCCGGCCGACCATCTCGGTGGTGCACCACGGCGAGCGGGCGAGCGGCGCGGCCGCGACGCTGTGCACTGTTGCGCGGCGGCTTCGGGAGGGCTGCTGGGCAGCGACCACGCGTCGCGACGGTGGGTGATGCCGCCGACTGCCGACGACGCGACGTCCGGGCCGGGCCGGGCCTGAGTCCAGGTCCACGAAGACAGCGGTCAAGTCTGGACGTGAAGCGTCCAGGGGAGCGCGATCCAGACGGTTTTGCCTCCCTCTGCGGTCGGCGTGACCGTGAGCCGTCCGCCGCACTCCTTGGCCAGACAGCGAATGATCACCATGCCGCGCCCGTTGTCCTGCCGCACGGCGGCGGGCAGTCGTTGGGGCCAGCGGGGGTGACTGTCCGTCACCCCGAGATGCAGCTGCTCCTCCCGCTCCAGCCGCAGGTCCACGGTGAAGGTGGGCGACTGGCCGAAGGTGTGCTGGACGGCGTTGGTGGTGAGCTCGGAGACGATGAGCCGGATGGTGTCGGCAGTCTCCGTGTCATCGGGGAGACCCCAGTCGGCGAGCACTTCCGCCACGTATCTCCGGGCCGAGGAGACCGAGAGCGGCTCGCTCGGCAGAGTGACACTTGCTTCTTGATGGTCTGCCATGGCGAGCCGTCCTTTTCCCGCCCGGACCGACCCGCGATCGTCCCGGGATGCGCTTCGCGCCAGAGTGCCACTGATGCGGCCCTCCGTGACGGCGATCCGCCAAGATATGCATATATCTGTCGCTCGAAGCGGTGAACTCTGTCCCGGAATACCGCACATGGGCGCAAGATGGCCCCTCGGCACGAGAGGGAGGGAGGCCGCGTATGCAGCACGGTCCCGCGGTGCGCCGCCGCAAGCTCGGGGAGGAGCTGCGGAGTCTGCGCCACACGTCCGGACTGACGAGTCGTGACGCGGCACAGCTGCTCGGCTGGCATCAGTCGAAGGTGAGCCGGATCGAGACCGGTACCAGCGGTGTCAAACCGGCCGATGTGAGCCGACTGCTGGATGCCTACGGTCTGGACGACCCGCAGTTACGGATGCTCCTTGAGACGCTCGCGGGCTCGGCGGGCGGCGGTGGAACCGGCTGGTGGCACGCCTACCGCGGTCTCATCCCGCCTCAGTACCGGGACTTCATCAGTCTGGAGTCCCAGGCCAGAACCGCCCGCACGCTGGAGACCTCGGTGGTGCCGGGGCTCCTGCAGACCGCCGACTACGCGCGTGCGGTGACCCGTGCGTCGCTGGACGGACTGCCCGCCGGCCAGCTGGACTCGCTGGTGGAGGTGCGGCTCGCCCGGCAGGGGGTGCTGCGGACCGATCCGCCGCTACGGCTGACCGCGGTGCTCGACGAGGCGGTGCTGCGGCGCGAGGTCGGCGGGCGCTGGGTGATGCGCAATCAGTTGCGCCATCTGATCCGGGTCGCCCAACTTCCGCACGTCGAGTTGCAGTTGTTGCCGTTCTCGGTAGGTGGGTACATGGGCCTCACCGGACCTTTCGTTATCTTCTCCTTTCCGAACACTTCTGATCTGGATGTGGTCGTTCTCGACCACTTGACGAGTAGCCTCTACTTGGAACGGAAAGAAGACCTTGAGGCGTACAGCTCGGCCTTCTGCGCGATGCAGGCACACGCGCTGTCGCCGGAGCACTCGTTGGACCTGATCGCCGCGATCGACCGCGACGGTTAGCGGCACCAGGAACCTCAGACCGGCCGAGGGGGCCCGATGTCCGATTGCCTCGCAGAACACGAGTTACGGTGGCGGCGCAGCAGCCGCAGCACGGGGATGAACAACTGCGTGGAAGCAGCGCCGTTCGGCCCGGAGCGGCTTGCTGTGCGGGACTCCAAGGACGTGTCCAGGCCGCCGCTGCGGTTCTCGGCGGCGGCCTGGAAGTCGTTCGTCTCCGGCCTGACCGACGGTCCGGCCGGCTGACGGGCCGGTTCGCGGCTCCGGTCAGGCCGCCGGAGCCGTCCGCAGGACGGTCTCCACCGCGTTCACGATCTGCGCCTCCGTCAGATCGGCGCGGGCAGTGAGCCGCAGCCGCGAGATGCCGTCCGGGACCGACGGCGGGCGGAAGCAGCCCACCGCGATCCCGGCCGTGCGGCAGTCGGCCGCCCAGTGCACCGCCGCGTCCGCCGAAGGCGCCCGGACCGAGACGACGGCGGCGTCGGGGCGCACCGCGGTCAGCCCTGCGGCGGTCAGTCGTTCGTACAGGGCGGTGGCGACCGTACGGGCCCTGCCCGCCCGTTCCGGCTCGCGGCGCAGCAGACGCAGGCTCGCGAGGGCGGCGCCCGCAGCGGCCGGTGCGAGCCCGGTGTCGAAGATGAACGTACGGGCCGTGTTGACCAGATGGTCGATCACCCGGGCCGGTCCGAGGACCGCGCCGCCCTGGCTGCCCAGGGACTTGGAGAGGGTGGCTGTGGCGACGATCCCTTCGCCGCCCGCGAGACCGGCGGCGGCGAGCGCGCCGCGCCCGCCTTCACCGAGCACGCCCAGCCCGTGCGCGTCGTCGACGAGCAGCGCGGCCCCCCGCGCGCGGCAGACGTCGGCCAGTTCGGGCAGTGGTGCGGCGTCGCCGTCGACCGAGAAGACGGAGTCGGTGACGGCCAGGGCGCGGCCGTCGTGCGTGTGCAGCGCCTTCGCGACGGCCTCGGGGTCGGCATGCGGTACGACGGCGGTCTCGGCCCGGGAGAGCCGGCATCCGTCGACGATGGAGGCGTGGTTGCCCGCGTCGGAGACGATCAGGGAGTCCCGGCCGGTGAGGGCGGTGAGCGCGGCGAGATTGGCCGCGTAGCCGGAGGAGAGGACCAGGGCTGCCTCGAAGCCGCAGAATGCGGCCAGTTCGCGTTCGAGTCCGGCGTGCAGTGCGGTGGAGCCGGTGACCAGCCGGGAGCCGGTGGCGCCCGCACCCCACCGGTGCGCGGCCTCGGCCGCGGCCGCGGTCACCTCGGGGTGCCGGGTGAGGCCCAGGTAGTCGTTGCTCGCGAGGTCCAGCAGTTCCGGTTCGGCGGGCCGGGGGCGGAGAGTGCGGACGAGTCCGGCGTCCGCACGGCGGCGGGCCTCGTCGTCGATCCAGTCGAACGGGGCGAGGGGCATGGCGACGGTCCCTTTTGTAGGCAGCTCACAGACCCTAACCGGGGGCGCAGCCGGGCATGGTGTGGCAATACACACACCCTCTGCGGGCTCTGTTGTCCGGTTCCTCCTTGGCTGAGGGCGGTGGAGTAGGCAAGGATCATCGCCATGGACCTCCTGAACACGCTGGTGGACAAGGGGCTGCGGCGCGAGCTGCCGACCCGAGAAGAAGCGCTCGCCGTGCTGGCGACCTCCGACGACGATCTGCTCGAAGTGGTGGCCGCGGCCGGAAAGGTACGCCGCCAGTGGTTCGGCCGGCGGGTGAAGCTGAACTACCTGGTCAACCTCAAGTCCGGGCTCTGCCCCGAGGACTGCTCGTACTGCTCGCAGCGGCTCGGCTCGAAGGCCGAGATCCTCAAGTACACCTGGCTGAAGCCGGACGAGGCGTCGAAGGCCGCCGCCGCCGGGGTGGCGGGCGGCGCGAAGCGTGTGTGTCTGGTGGCGAGCGGCCGCGGTCCGACCGACCGGGACGTCGACCGGGTGTCGCAGACGATCGAGGCGATCAAGGAGCAGAACGAGGGCGTCGAGGTGTGCGCCTGCCTGGGTCTGCTCTCCGAGGGGCAGGCCGGCCGGCTGCGGTCGGCGGGCGCCGACGCGTACAACCACAACCTCAACACGTCGGAGGGGACGTACGGGGACATCACCACCACCCACACCTACGCGGACCGGGTGGAGACCGTGCAGCAGGCACAGGCAGCGGGGCTCTCCGCGTGCTCCGGGCTGATCGCCGGGATGGGCGAGAGCGACACCGATCTGGTCGATGTCGTCTTCTCGCTGCGCGAGCTGGACCCGGACTCGGTTCCGGTGAACTTCCTGATCCCGTTCGAGGGCACGCCGCTCGCCAAGGAGTGGAACCTCACCCCTCAGCGCTGCCTGCGCATTCTGGCGATGGTCCGGTTCGTCTGCCCGGATGTCGAGGTCCGGCTCGCGGGCGGCCGCGAGGTACATCTGCGCTCGATGCAGCCGCTCGCCCTGCACCTGGTCAACTCGATCTTCCTGGGCGACTATCTGACCAGCGAGGGCCAGGCAGGACAGGCGGATCTGGACATGATCGCGGACGCCGGTTTCGAGGTGGAGGGCGCGGGTACGACGACGCTGCCCCGGCACCGTACGGAAGCGGGGGCCGAACCGGAGACCGGCGGCGGTTGCGGCGGGCACTCCGCGGGCTGTGCGCCCTGTGGTGACGTGGCCGACGAGCCCGCGGCCGTCGACGCCGAGGCTCCGGCCGCGCGCACGGATCTGGTGGCGGTCCGCCGACGCGGCGCGGGGACGGATCTCGCCCCCAATGCCTGACCCCCTCTCCCCCGCGGAGCTGCGGACCCTGGACCGGGCCCACGTCTGGCACCCGTACGGCCCGATGCCGGGCCGGCAGGAGCCGCTGATCGTGGAGTCCGCGTCCGGGGTACGGCTCCGGCTCGCCGAACCGGCCCACGGGCAGCACGAGCTGATCGACGGCATGTCGTCGTGGTGGTCGGCGGTGCACGGCTACAACCATCCGGTGCTCAACGAGGCGGCGCGCGGCCAGCTGGACCGGATGAGCCATGTGATGTTCGGCGGCCTCACCCATGAGCCCGCCGTGCGGCTGGCGGCCCGGCTGGTCGAGATCACGCCGGAGCCGCTGCGCCATGTCTTCCTCGCCGACTCCGGTTCGGTGTCGGTCGAGGTCGCGGTGAAGATGTGCTTGCAGTACTGGCATTCCACCGGCCGCCCGGCCAAGAAGCGTCTGCTGACCTGGCGCGGCGGCTACCACGGGGACACCTGGCAGCCGATGTCGGTGTGCGACCCCGAGGGCGGCATGCACGGGCTGTGGTCGGGCGCGCTCCCCCAGCAGGTCTTCGCCGACGAGCCGCCCGGCGGTTTCGACGCGCAGCCGGACGAGGCGTACGTACAGCATCTGCGGGGCCTGATCGCACGCCATGCCGATGAGCTGGCCGCGGTGATCGTGGAGCCGGTGGTGCAGGGTGCGGGCGGGATGCGGTTCCACTCCCCCGCATATCTGCGAGCGCTGCGCGAGGCGTGCGACGCACATGACGTGCTGCTGGTGTTCGACGAGATCGCCAGCGGTTTCGGACGTACGGGGAAGCTGTTCGCCGCCGGACACGCCGGGATCTCTCCCGACGTCATGTGCGTCGGCAAGGCGCTGACCGGCGGCTATCTCACGCTGGCGGCGACGCTGTGCACCTCACGGGTGGCGGACGGCATCTCGCGCGGCGAGGTGCCGGTGCTGGCGCACGGGCCGACGTTCATGGGCAACCCACTGGCCGCCGCGGTGGCCCTCGCCTCGATCGATCTGCTGCTCGGCCAGGACTGGCAGCAGGAGGTCAAGCGCCTGGAGAAGGGGCTGCGGGACGGTCTTGCCGGTGCGCGTTCGATCGCGGGTGTACGGGACGTACGCGTCCTGGGCGCCATCGGCGTCGTACAGCTCGATCACGACGTGAACATGGCTGCGGCCACCGAAGCCGCGGTCCGCGAGGGCGTCTGGCTGCGTCCGTTCCGGGACCTGATCTACACAATGCCGCCGTATGTGACCGGCGACGACGATCTGGCGCGCATCTGCCGTGCGGTGTGCGCCGCAGCGCGGGAGGGCTGAGATGCCGGTACTGGTAGTGAGCGGCACGGGTACGGAGATCGGCAAGACGGTCGTCACGGCGGCGGTGGCCGCGGTGGCGGTCTCCGCCGGGCGTTCGGTCGCCGTGCTCAAGCCGGCCCAGACGGGTGTCGCGCCGGGAGAACCGGGTGATGTCTTCGAGGTGCGCCGGCTGGCGGGCGAGGCAGTCACCGGTCTCGAACTGGCGCGGTTCCCCGAGCCGTTGGCGCCGGACACAGCCGCCCGGCGGGCGGGCATGGTGCCCGTGCACCCGGAACAGATCGCGGAAGCGGCCGAGAAACTCGCGACCGAGCACGATCTGGTGCTGGTCGAGGGTGCGGGCGGGCTGCTCGTACGGTTCGACGAGGAAGGCGCCACTCTCGCGGACGCGGCCCGGCTGCTGGCCGCCCCGGTTCTGGTCGTGACGTCTGCCGGGCTCGGCACACTCAACACGACCGCGCTCACCTCGGAGGCCCTGCGGGCACGGGGGCTCGGGTGCCTCGGAGTGGTGGTGGGCAGCATGCCCGCCGAGCCGGACCTGGCCGCGCGCTGCAATCTCGGCGATCTTCCGGTGGTGGCGGGTGCGCCGCTGCTGGGCGTCGTGCCCGCCGGGGCGGGGGCGCTGGCGCCCGTCGACTTCCGTGCCCGGGCCACGAGTTGGCTGACGGCGGAGCTGGGCGGGATCCGGTCCGCTCACTGAGCCGCGGAGCGGAGACGGCCGGAAATCCGGCCGTCGGCTGAGCGGCTGAGCGGCGCGGGACGGGGAAGAATCCAAGTAGCCGTACTGTGCCGGTCGGGCTTCTCCGGTCGGTTTCGGGCGGGTCCCGCCCGCCCGCGCCGAGCGGTCCGGCGGAGCCCACCCGGTGGAGCCGGTCCTGTCGAGGAGGTCTGTCATGCGCCTGCGGAGCACGAAGATCCCGAAGGACGCGGTGCACCATCCGGTCTTCGCCCGGGTCTATGCCCGCATGAGCGTGGCCGCCGAGACCAGATCCGGTATGGCGGCGATCCGCGCGGATCTGCTCGCGGGTCTGTCGGGACGCATCATCGAGATCGGCGCGGGAAACGGTCTGAACTTCGCTCACTACCCGCCTGCCGTGTCCGAAGTGGTGGCGATCGAACCCGAGGGGTGCCTGCGGCAGTTGGCTCTACGGTCCGCGCTGCGTGCCGGTATGCCGGTGGATGTCGTGCCGGCTGCCGCGGAGGCGCTGCCGGTGAAGAGCGAGGCGTTCGACGGGGCCGTCGCGTCACTCGTGCTGTGCACCGTACGGAACGTGGAACGGTCGCTCGGGGAGATCCTCCGGGTGCTGCGCCCCGGCGGGGAGCTGCGCTTCTTCGAGCATGTACGGGCCGACGACCGCGCCATGGCGACGGCCCAGCGGGCACTGGACCGGACGGTGTGGCCACTGGTGTGCGGTGGGTGTCACACGTCGCGGGACACGCTCGCCGCGATCGAGAAGGCCGGGTTCGTGGTGGAGGAGTACCGCAGGGTCAAGATGCCGAAGAGGGGGATCCGGCTCCCCACCTCCGCGTGCGTGCTGGGCGTGGCCCGCCGGACGACCGTGGTGGACTGAGCCCTTCAGCCCTCCTGCTCCAGCTTGTCCGCGAACGCCCGCAGTGCGTCGCTTCGCACCTTCTTCGAAACCTCACGCAAAAGGAGTCACAGGCTCCATTGGCGGAGCTCGTCGGAGATGGCCCGGACGTCGGCCTTGCCCTCCTTGACCAGCCGGGCCAGGTCGCGGACCTGTTCGGGCGAAGTGATGACCTTCAGTCCGGAGGCGACGAGATAGCCGTAGGCAACGGCGGAGGCGAACATCGCGTTGGAGTGTTCCAGCGCGGGGACGTGGAGCAGCAACTGCAGGAGTGCGGCGGCCCTGATGTGCGGGTCGCTGTATACGGGGCTGCCGAAGATCTCCGCCTCATGACGGGCGACCGCGGCGACGAGCGCACCCCAGTCGACGACCTGTGGATCGCCGGGCGTCTTGTGCTCGGCGACCATGAGCAACCAGGAAAGGTCGATCCGGAGGTTCAACGGGTGCCTTTGCGCTCCGGGCCGAACTCCTCGGCGAAGACCGACTCGTACTGCTTCATGAAGTCGGCAGCGGCCTCGACAAAAGTATGTCCGACTTCGCCCGCGTCCTGTTTGACGAGCTCCTCTATGTAGCGGTTCACGCTCATCCCCCTCTGCAACGCGCGCTGTCGCGCGGCCTCGGCGGTGGCCTCGTCCACTCGTACGTTCAGCTGAGTCTTGGGCACATCAACACGCTAGCGCGGGATTGCTAGCACAGGCAAGGGGGGCGGTCCGCCATACGGACAACGCTCTCCCTTGGCAGAGTGTGTGGCCTGTCCATCGATCAACCCGGCGCGAGGAGAGGTCATGGCAAGGCCGTTTCGATTCGGAGTGAACATGCTGACGCCGGCCGGCGGGACGGACTGGCGCACCCGTTGCCGCCGCGCGGAGCAGCTCGGATACGACGTCATCTTGGTCCCCGACCACCTGGGTCTGCCGGCCCCGTTCCCGGCACTGGTCGCCGCCGCAGAGGCCACGGAACGGCCCCGCGTCGGCACCTTCGTGCTCAATGCCGCTTTCTGGAACCCGACGCTGCTGGCCCGCGAGGCGGCCGGTACCGATGCGCTGACCGAGGGGCGCCTGGAGCTGGGGATCGGGGCCGGATACGTACGCGAGGAGCACGACCGGGCGGGTATCGAGTTCCTCTCCCCCGGCGGACGGGTGGACCATCTGCGACGTACGGTCGAGGTGCTGGACCGGCTGCTGCGCGACGGCAGCCACGTCCCGAAGTCCCCGCAGCACCCCAGGCCACCACTGCTGATCGGTGGGAACGGGGACCGGGTCCTGCGTCTGGCGGCCCGCTTCGCGGAGATCGTGGCGTTCACCGGGGCGGCGAGCGACCGGACCGGCAAGCTCGTGCCCCTCACCGCCGAACAGCTCGACGAGCGTGTCGCCACCTACCGGCGGTTCGCCGCCACGCGGGAGAGCCCGGCCGAGCTGAATCTGCTCATCCAGTTCGTCCGGACGACCAACGACCGTCGCGCGGCCGTGCGCGAGGTGCTGCCGCTGACATCGCACCTCGACGAGGACGAGGCCCTTGCGCTCCCGCTGCTCGCGATGGGCACGGTGCGGGCGATCGCCGATCAGCTGAGGGAGCGCCGCGAGCGGTACGGCTTCTCGTACCTGACGGTGCTGGAGCCGAACATGGAGGCATTCGGCCCGATCGTCCAGGAGCTGGCCGGCAGCTGACCGCATGGTGGCGTGTGTTCGTCGGTCGGGCGGGACCGACCAGGTGGAAGGCACCCGGCGGGAAGTGCGACGCCGGTCACTTACCGCACTTCGACCCTCACGCTCCGATCCTCATGCCGGCGGAGGCCGCCGCATCTGCACCGGCCGGATGCGCCCGCCCTCGCGCGGGGCCACTCTGGAGTCATGGCCACACCACCGATCACCATCCACGCACCCACTCCGTCCGGCGCCCGGCCGGTGACGGTGCACATCAACAATCGCGACGAGAGACTCGGGCTCGCGCACTGCGACAACGACCTCATCGTGTTCCTCGCCGACGCCGGATTGGCCGACCCGAAACGGATCCTCGACAACCGCGCCGTGGTGCAGTGGCAGGGCGCCGAAGCGCATCAGTACAAGGCGGCCTGAATTACGGCGCGCGCGAGCGGCTGGCCGGGGGCACCCTGAGGGGACGAGCCCCCCGGCAGTCGTGCGCCGCTGTGCACCGACCGGTGGCCGCGCCGTCACCATCAACGGTGACATCGTCGGCCTCACCCACGACGACCGCGACCTGATCGAATTTCTCCGGCGGGCCGGGATCTACGACGCCGAGCATCTCCTCGACGACCCGCACTGGACGGAGTGGCGCGGCGGGCGGGCTCACCGGTACGAAGCGCCTGCCGAGACCCACCTGCCTCCGGAGTGGGAGAGGCAGCTGCCCCACATCGCCACGGTCCCCTCCGGTACTCAGTCCAGCCGGGTCAGGTCCGGCCGTAGCCGTTGCCAGACCGGATGACGCAGGCGGCCGGCGGCGGTCCACTCCGAGGCGGTGACCTCCGCGACCAGCCGCGGCTCGACCCAGTGCGCGTCCGTCACCCGGACCGGGTCGGTGAACGGTGACGTCGGGCGCGCGAGGACCGCCAGGTACGCGGCGAGTTCACCCAGCTCACGCTCGGACATCCCCGACCCCACCGATCCCGCGTACCGCAGGCCGTCCGGCGTGTCCACGCCGACCAGAACCGCGCCCGGCACGTCCCCGGCCGCGCCCCGCCTCCGCGTCCAGCCGCCGATGACCACGTCCAGGGTCTCGACCCTCTTGGTCTTGCGCCAGTCGGGCGAGCGGGCCCCTGGCGTGTACGGGGAGGAAAGCCTCTTGGCGACCACGCCTTCCAGGCCCTCGAGCACCACGGCCTCCCACGTCCGGGCACCGTGTCCGTGCACGTATCCGGGCACCGACCAGTGCGGACCGGCCAGCCCCAGTCCTGACAGGACCTGGCGGCGCTCGCGGTAGGAGGAGGTGAGCAGCGAGCGGCCGTCCAGGAACATCACGTCGAAGACCACGAGCTGGACGGGTGTCTGCTGTGCCAGGCGAGTGGCGTGGCGTGCGTTCGCCACACCCATCCGGCGCTGGAGCAATCCGAAGTCGGGCCGTCTCTCGGTGCCCAGGACAACGACCTCACCGTCGAGGACGACACCCCGCCCACGCAGGATCCCGCCGAGCGCCTGCAGCTCGGGATAGGTCACGGTGATGTCGTTGCCCGCCCGGGAGGTCAGCTGCACGGTTCCGTCGCCTGCGCTGGTCAGGACGCAGCGGGCACCATCCCATTTGGCCTCGAACGCCCACCCCTCGTCGTGCACCGGCAGCGGCCCCGGCACGGCCAGCATCGGTGCGATCGACGGCGGCGCGAAAGGGGCGCGCTCGGGATTCGGGGCCATACCTTCGATGATCGAACGACGCGCACGACTCCGCAGGCCCGGTCCAGGCGGTGGTTCTCGATTCCTCAGTGCGGAAAACGTTCGCCGAACGGGTCGGCGTTCTGATTGGCTCACCCAATGAGTGATCTCCACATCCGTTGCGCCGACCTCTCGGACATCGACGCCGTGCTGCAGTTCTGGAGCGAGGCCGCGGAAGGAACCAGCATCAGCGACGACCACGACGGGGTGGCCCGACTCATCTCGAGAGACCCCGAAGCCCTGCTTCTCGCCGAGCGTGACGGTCTCCTCGCGGGCACCGTCATAGCCGGGTTCGATGGTTGGCGATGGTCCGCCTACCGGCTGGCCGTACACCCGGACTGCCGTCGGCAGGGCATCGCCACCGCTTTGCTGGAAGCAGCGGAGCAACGATTCATCAAGCTGGGCGGACGACGGGTCGACGCCATGGTCCTGGAAGCCAACGAACGGGCGCACCACACATGGGCTGCCGCTGGTTACCACCGCGAGGATCACTGGCGCCGCTGGGTGAAACCGCTGTAGGCACAGGCGGGACTGTTGTGGATCAAGCCCCTGCGGGCCCGAGAGCCGGTCGGCGAACACCCGCGGAGCGGGCGACTTTGCCGACCCTTTACTATAGGTGCACCGTCGACCCGTCCTCCCGAAAGGTGTGAGCGTCCGCCCATGGGCGAGCCTCCCAGTAGAAGCCGACATCGCCGACATCGAGCGATCCTCCTGTCCCTGCCCGATCATGGGACGGAGGTGAACCGATGACCGAAGTGCTCCTGCTGCTCGTGGCGGTACTGCTCTCGCTCGCCTGCGGTGCCTTCGTCGCGGCCGAATTCTCCCTGACCACCGTCGAGCGCGGTCAGCTCCAAAGGGCGGTGACGCGGGGCGAGCGGGGCGCGGCAAGCGCCATGAAGGCTGTGCGCAGCCTCACCTTCCAGCTCTCCGGCGCGCAGCTCGGCATCACCGTCACCAACCTGGTCGTCGGCATGATCTCCGAGCCGTCGATCGCGAAACTGATCCGCGGTCCGGTGGAGGCGACCGGACTGTCCCCGGGTGTGGCGTCCTCGGTGGCGCTGGTGCTCGGAACGGCACTGTCCACGGTGTTCCTGATGGTCGTCGGTGAACTCGTCCCGAAGAACTGGGCGATCTCCTCGCCGCTGGCCATGGCAAAAACCGTGGCCACCCCGCAGCGGGCCTTCACTGCGGTCTTCCGGCCCTTCATCAGCCACCTCAACAGCACGGCCAACCGGATCGTGCGTCGCGTCGGTCTGGAACCGACCGAGGAGCTGGCCTCCGCCCGCAGCCCGCAGGAGCTGGTGGCGCTGGCCCGTCACTCGGCGAAGGCAGGCGCGCTGGAAGCGGACACCGCGGAACTCTTCGTCCGCACCCTCAACCTCGCAGATCTGACCGCGGAGAATGTGATGACCCCACGGGTGCAGGTCACCGCACTGGAGGTGCGGGCGACCGCCGAGGACGTCGCGAACGCCACCCGGGCGACCGGACTGTCCCGCTTCCCCGTCTACCGGGGCAGCCTCGACACCGTCGTCGGCGTCGCACACATCAAGGACGTGCTGGCGATCCCGGCCGAGGAGAGGCCACGCACACGCGTGTCGGAGATGCTGCGCGAGCCCCTGCTCGTGCCGGAGACCCTCACCGTGGACCGGCTGCTCGACCGGCTGTCCGGCAAGCTCGCGATGGCCGTGGTCATCGACGAGTACGGCGGCACGGCCGGAGTCGTCACGCTGGAGGACATCGTCGAGGAGGTGGTCGGCGAGGTACGCGACGAGCACGACCCGCACGAGACGCCGGACCTCGCACCGGCCGGTGAGGACGCCTACGGACGCACCCTCTGGTCGGCCGACGGCGCCGCCCGCACCGACCAGCTGCGGACCATCGGACTCCGGGTGCCGGAAGGACCGTACGAGACGCTCGCCGGACTGATCGCCACCGAGGTGGGCCGGATCCCGGCCGTGGGCGACTCCATCGAGCTGGCGGGCTGGCGGCTCGATGTGGCGGACGCCTCGGGGCGCCGCGCGGCGCGGGTACTGCTGCACGCACCGCTGCCCGGCGCCGACGACGGTACGGAGGACGGACGATGACTGCCGTCCAGCTCTTCATCGGTCTGCTGACCCTGGTCGCCAACGCGTTCTTCGTCGGCGCCGAGTTCGCGCTGATCTCCGTACGCCGCAGCCAGATCGAGCCCCAGGCCGAGGCCGGGAACCGGCGGGCGCGGAACGTCATCTGGGGTCTGGAGCATGTGTCGGCGCTGCTCGCGGCGGCGCAACTGGGCATCACGCTGTGCACGCTGGTCCTGGGTATCGTCGCCGAACCGGCCATCGCGCACCTGCTGGAGCCCGTCTTCGACGTGGTGGGTGTGCCGCACGGACTGGTCCATCCGATCTCGTTCGTGATCGCGCTGACCGTGGCGACGTATCTGCACATGCTGCTCGGCGAGATGGTGCCGAAGAACATCGCGCTGGCTGAGCCGGTACGGACCGCGCTGCTGCTCGGTCCGCCGCTGGTCACCCTTGCCAGGGCGCTGCGCCCGGTGATCTTCACGGTGAACGCCTTCGCCAACACCCTGCTGAAACTTCTGCGGGTGGAGACGAAGAACGAGGTGTCCGCCACGTTCTCCGACGACGAACTGGCCCGTCTCGTGAAGGACGCCGGGGACGCCGGGCTCGTCGACGACCGCGCGGCCGAGCGTCTGCGGCACGCCCTGGAGCTGGGCCGTCGCCCGGTACGGGATGTGGTGCTGCCGGTCGACCAGGTGGTGTACACCCGGGTCGGGACGACACCCGAGGAGCTGGAACGGCTCTCGTACGAGTCGGGTTTCTCGCGTTTCCCGGTGATGGACAGCGAGCAGCGGATCCAGGGCTACCTCCATGTGAAGGACGCCCTGGACGCCGCACCTCGCGATGTACCGTTCCCGGTGACGGCCATGCGGCCGATCGCCCGGGTGCGGGCCGCGACACCGCTCGACGATGTGCTGACGGCGCTGCGAAGGAGCCGCACACACCTCGCGGCGGTGCTCGACGAGGACGACAAGCTGGCCGGACTGGTCACGATGGAGGATGTCCTGCGCGAGCTGGTGGGACGGCCGCAAGGACGCTGACGGGGCCGGTGCGGGCCATGGGGCGGTCAGGCGCACGCGCCCGGCCGCACGCACCGCACCGGCCGGTGGGCTCGGTCCGGTCTCCGTGAAAGGCGCCGGACCCCACCGCGATACGATCGCATCGCCATGGAAATGAATGCCTCCTACACCAGTCTTGTCGCGGTCGGCGACTCGTTCACCGAGGGAATGTCGGACCTGCTGCCGGACGGTTCGTACCGCGGCTGGGCCGATGTCCTCGCCGGCCGGCTCGCCACCCGCTCCCCCGGGTTCCGGTACGCAAATCTCGCCGTACGCGGAAAGCTGATCCGCCAGATAGTCGACGAGCAGGTCGAAGCGGCGGCCGCCATGCAGGCGGATGTCGTCACGCTCGTCGGCGGTCTCAACGACACACTGCGACCGAAGTGCGACATGGGCATGGTGCGCGGGCAGCTGGAAGAGGCCGTGGAGCGTCTGGCGCCGGCTTGCAAGAAGCTGGTGCTGATGCGCAGCCCCGGTCGCAACGGCCCGGTGATGGAGCGGTTCCGTCCGCGCATGGAGGAGCTGTTCACCCTGGTCGACGAGTTGGCGAACCGCCACGGTGCCCTGGTCGTCGATCTGTACGGGGCTCCGGCGCTGGGAGATCCCCAGCTGTGGGACGTCGACCGGCTGCATCTGACCGACGAGGGCCACCGCAGAGTTGCCGAGGCGGTCTGGCAGACGCTGGGGCTTCCGGCCGAGAACGACTGGCAGACGTCGCTTCCCGCCGCCGCACCTCCTCGGTGGACGACGCGGCGCGTCGACGACCTCCGCTTCGCGCGCCGGCATCTGGTTCCATGGATCGGCCGGCGTCTGACCGGCCGGTCGTCCGGCGACGGACGGACGGGCGCCCAGTTCAGCGCCGAGCTCGGGAAGGCCTTCTGGGTCACCCCCGAGGACGACCGGGCCCCGGGCCCGGTGGCGACGTGGCGCCGGGTGGACGGGTCCCGCTAGGGGATGTCCGGTCGGGGCTGCCGGGCGCAGCTGTCGTAGCTCTCGAGCCGGTCATCCGCCGCGGGTCCGGCATCGGTCACCTCGGACTGCCGATGTCAGGCGTGACAGGTGCTGCAGCTGTTGTCACTGAGGTGTGGGCCTCGCCGCCAGTCCGGGGGTGGTGCCCATGACGCCTTTCGGGTGGCCTGACGCTGTTCGGCGAATTCGCGGTTGGTGAGCGTCTGCGTGCGATGGGCGTCAGGGAGGTCCGGCATCGACAGGAGCCGTTCGCAGGCCCTGAGCGAACCGTCGATGTCGCCGACCCGGTAGGCGGTGATCGAGTACTCGAAGAGCAGCCCCCATCGGTACACCCACGGCTGGATGAACAGCAGGTCGTCCGGCGGTTCCCGGTCGAGACCGGCGCAGACGATCGCGTGCGCGGCGCGGTGGCGGCCGAGGCCGCGCAGCCGCGAGGAGAGTTCGTAGCAGGCCTCGAGCCGTTGCGGCCGCGACTCCCAGGCGCGCGAGAGCGCGTCCATGGCGGCCGGCCAGTTGTCGGCATCGGCCTTGAGGATCCCGGCCTGCAGCAGCGAGCAGTACACCTCCTCGCCCCAGCCGCCCATCCGCGCGCGGCGCTCGTACAGGGCGATCGCCTTGTCCCTCTCGCCGAGATCCCGCATGGTCTGCGCCAGGTAGAAGACGGTCCGGGCGTTGTCGGGGTCACGTTCGAGTTCGGCACCGAGCAGGCGCACATCCCGCTCGTACTTGTCGTGCCGCGTTCCCCCGTCGGCGTGATCCTCGATGACGAGCTCGTCGAGAGTCTGCTGGTCGTCGCGCTGGTCGGAGGTGAGGTACTCATGGGTGACGCCTTCGTACCGCCAGGCGATGTCGCCGCGTACCAGACGCTTGACGCGGCACTCGGTCGCGCCCACGTGCCGCAGCAGGTACGAGTCGGCGGCCAGCGGGGGCAGCGGCCGCTCCCTGTGGATCACCAGATCGGCGTCGAGGAGGAGCAGATAGTCGGCCTTGGCGTGGGCGTGCCTGATGTTCAGCGTCCGGATGTGGCCGAAGTCCACCCAGGGCTCCTCCTGGAGCTCGCCCGGGATGCCGTCGAGAGCGGTACGGATCAACTGCTGTGTTCCGTCGCTCGAACCGGTATCGGAGATCACCCAGGTGTCGATCAGGTCGCGAACGGAGGCGAGGCAGCGCTCGATGACATGGGCCTCGTTCTTGACGATCATGCACAGGCAGATGGACGGCTTCACGGCGACACCAATCCCGGACGTACGAGTCCGGGCGACCCTATTGACGCGGCGTCCGGGAGCGGTGGCGGCTCGCCGGTGCCGCGCCCCGGGTTAGCTGTCGCGTGCGTACCCGTCGGAGCGTCGTGTCACAGTGCGTGAACCGTTCCGCCGTTGGGCTCGGGGCACACAGCACTCCGCGGTGTCCTGTGTCCGCACCGACGGGTGCGGGCTCAGCGCGCGTCGGAGTTGCCCCGGGTGTTCTTCCCGGTTCCCTTCGCCGCTTCCGGGGCCGGCGGGGTCGCTCCCGGGGACGGCGGGGTCGCTTCCGGCTTCTCCTTCTTGCCGGTCCCGTTCCCCTTCGACGGCTGAGCAGCGAGGAGGCCGTCACAGTAGTCCGGCACCGCCGACGCGCCACCGGCCGCCGACGCCAGCCGGTCGAAGGCCGCCGCGTCCGCGGCCTTCCCGCTGTCCTGCACGTGGCGGTAGGCACGGCAGAGCGCCGTATCGTCCTGTGCCTGGTCGGGGTGGCCTGCAGCACGCCCGGTGTCCGGGGTGTCCGTCGGCCCTTGCTGCGCACGGTCCGCGCGCGGCGTCGACGTACTGCTATGACTGCCGCCGGGCTTTGCGGGCTCGCTGTTCGCTGGGTGCGCGGGGTGCGGCCGGTCGTGGCCGCCCTCACCGAACGGTCCCGGCATCGCCCCCGAGCCGGCGGCCATCGCGACCCCACCCAGCGCCACCACCGCGACGAGGCCGGCGACGACGGCCCGGACCGAGCGCACTCCGCGCCACCGCTCGACCGGACGCCAGTCGTCGCGCCGACGGCGCCGCAGCGGCGACACCGGTGCGTGTGCGCCGTCGTCGCGCGCCGCCCGGAACGCATCGAGCGCCCGCTTCTCGGCAACGGGGCCGGCTTCCCCGGCGCGCTGCGCGGCCGTCAGCAGGGCGGCCAGTTCGGGGGTCACCGGCATTCCGGTCGCCCGCTGCGTTTCATCTCTCATGTCTCATCTCTCAGCGTGCGCCGCGCCGCAGACGTCACAGTGCCCGACCCCGCCGAGGTCATACGCTCGGCCAGTCGCTTCAGTCCACGGTGGGCGGAGGTGCGTACGGCCCCGGCTCGCTTGCCCAGCACACGCGCCGTCGCGGGGCCGTCGAGGCCGACGACGACGCGCAGCAGAACGGCTTCCGCCTGCTCCCGCGGCAACTGTCCGATGAGCGCGAGCGCCTGCTCGGTGGAGAGCGTCTCCAGGGCGGCCGCGGCCGTGTCATGACCACTGGGCAGTTCGAGGACGTCCTGCTCCAGGAATGCGGTGCGCGGCCGCCGCTTCTGTCTGCGCAGATGGTCCAGTGCCCGGTGCCGGGCGATCGTCGCGGTCCAGCCGCGGAATCCGGCCCCGTCTCCGCGGAACCGCCCGAGATCGCGGGAGATCTCCAGCCAGGCGTCGGAGGCCACGTCCTCGCCGTCCTCGCCGACCAGGGCCCGTACGTAACCGAGCAGCCCGGGATGAACCATCCGGTACGCCACCGCGAAGGCTTCCTCGTCCCCCTGCTGGGCCCGCTCCACCGCGGCGCCGAGCTCGGTGTCGTCCACTTGCCCGCGGTGCTGTTCCCCGCCCTTGGTCACACTTTCCTCTTCGTACCGACTGCGTCGGACGCGCACCGCCCCCGGCACCACTCACGGTGCCCATGCTCCCCGGGCCCGCGAGCCTCTCGACTACTTCTGCGTGACGGGGCACAGAAATGTCACAGCAAGGGGATTCGCAAAGCCGAATGCACTGCCCGGGCCCGTCGCCGCCGGGGCAGTCCTGAAGCGCAGCCAGGAGGACACAGCCGATGCCTGGAAGCCTCAAGAGCCCGCCAAGTCATGTGACTCACAGCACACTTCGCCGACCCGTGTGACGGGTGCGTCTTGAGCAAACTTCTCTGAGGGGTGGGACATTTGAGCCCGCGCACGTCGCATGCGTACAGACCGATGACCGGCGACGACATGGGGGCGTCCGTCTCCATCGGCGATGTCGACCTCGACGGGTACGGCGACATTCTCACCGGCGCACCGGGCGAGGACATCACCCGCAGCGGCGTGAACGAGAGCAGCGCCGGCCAGGTCTTCCTGATCCGCGGTTCCGCCACCGGCCCCACCGGCACCGGGGCCGTCGGATACAGCCAGGGCACGACGGGCATCCCCGGCGCCACCGAACCCGACGACCGCCTCGGCTCGTCCGTGTCCCTCACCGACCTCTCCGGCTACAGCCGGGCGGACATCGCGATCGGCGCAGACGGCGAGGACGCCAACGGCACGATCGTGCAGATCGACAACACCAGCACCTCGGGAATCAAGCCGGACACCGGTCTCTACTACGGGGTGTCGGCGCTCGGTTCCTCCACCGGGATCCGGATCGGACTGACTCCGGCCCCGTAACTCCCCGGTCCCGCACCGGACACAGACACCGGAGCCCCTCGGCCTGGCCCCGGGGGCTCCGGTCATGTGGTGCGGCAGACGGCCACCGTCTCGTCACCTTCTCTCTGTACGGTGTGCCGGAACAGCGCTGCAGGTGAGGCAAGGGAGAAGCGCGGGGTGGATGCGATGGCCGGTGCCGCGGGCGGTGGTGTGAACAGCGGTAGGGGCGGCAACGGATTGAGGCGCCGCCTGGGGGTCTTCGATGCGGTGGTCATCGGCCTGGGCTCGATGATCGGAGCAGGTGTCTTCGCCGCACTCGCTCCGGCCGCCCGCGCGGCAGGTTCGGGGCTCCTGATCGGTCTGGCGGTGGCCGCGGTCGTGGCGTACTGCAATGCCACCTCGTCGGCGCGGCTCGCGGCCCGCTATCCGTCCTCCGGCGGCACGTACGTCTACGGGCGTGAGCGCCTGGGCGAATTCTGGGGCTACCTGGCAGGCTGGAGTTTCGTCGTCGGAAAGACGGCCTCCTGTGCGGCCATGGCCCTGACCGTCGGCGCCTACGCCTGGCCGGGGCAGGCCCATGCGGTGGCGGTCGGCGCGGTGGTGGCGCTCACTGCCGTGAACTGTCTGGGGGTCCAGAAGTCCGCATGGCTGACCAGGGTGATCGTGGCCGTGGTCCTCGCGGTCCTCGCCGCCGTCGTCACCGCGTGCCTCACCGGCGGCGTCGTCCAGGCGTCCCGACTGGCACCGGGTTCCGACGCCACGGTGAGCGGAGTGCTGCAGGCCGCTGGGCTGCTGTTCTTCGCCTTCGCCGGATATGCCCGCATCGCCACGCTGGGCGAGGAGGTCCAGGACCCGGCTCGCACGATCCCACGAGCCATCCCCGTGGCTCTCGGGATCACCCTGATCGTGTACGCGGCCGTCGACGTGGCGGTGCTGTCGGTCCTCGGGGCCGCCCGGTTGGCCGATGCCGCAGCACCACTGGCGGAGGCGGTCCGTGCCGCCGGCGCCCCCGGGCTGGTGCCGGTGGTCCGCGCAGGTGCGGCGGTGGCCGCGCTCGGTTCGCTGCTCGCACTGCTGCTCGGGGTCTCCCGTACGACGCTGGCGATGGCCCGCGACCGCCACCTGCCGCACGTACTGGCCGCCGTCCATCCCCGTTTCGCCGTCCCGCACCGCGCCGAAGTCGCCGTGGGCGCGGTCGCCGCCCTCGTCGCAGCCACCGGCGATGTCCGCGGCGCGATCGGGTTCTCCTCCTTCGGCGTGCTTTTGTACTACGCCATCGCCAACGCGGCCGCCCTTACCCTCACACCGGCCGAGGGCCGCCCATTGCGCGCGGTTCCGGTTCTCGGTCTGGCCGGCTGCCTGGTCCTCGCTGTCACCCTCCCCGTGCCGTCGGTGCTGTCGGGCGCAGCGGTGGCGCTGCTCGGTGCGGCTGCGTACGGCCTCCGCAGGGGGCGGACCGCGGTTTCCTGAAGCCGACGGCCGGCAACCCGGGTGAACACGGGCTGCAGAGCATGCTGAGCCATACCGAAAGACCTGGAGCCGAGGACCGGGCGGCTTCCCTCGCACGAGAGACCGCGTTCGTAGCAAGCCACAAACCGGGCCGCGGCGCTGGCCTGCAGAAACCGCCAGTAGAATCTGGACACGTGACTGCTGTGTCTGCGAAGCCTCGCATCCCCAATGTCCTGGCCGGCCGCTATGCCTCCACCGAGCTGGCCGTCCTCTGGTCCCCCGAGCAGAAGGTGAAGCTGGAGCGCCAGCTGTGGCTGGCGGTGCTGCGCGCTCAGCAGGACCTCGGGATCGAGGTGCCCGACGCCGCCCTCGCCGACTACGAGCGGGTCCTCGACCAGGTCGACCTGGCGTCCATCGCCGAACGTGAGAAGGTCACCCGGCACGACGTGAAGGCACGGATCGAAGAGTTCAACGCTCTCGCCGGGCACGAGCAGGTCCACAAGGGCATGACGTCCCGCGACCTCACCGAGAACGTCGAGCAGTTGCAGATCCGGCTCTCGCTCGAGCTGATGCGTGACCGCACGGTGGCCGTCCTGGCCCGGCTCGGCAGGCTGGCCGGTGAGTACAGCGAGCTGGTCATCGCCGGTCGTTCCCACAATGTCGCCGCCCAGGCGACCACCCTCGGGAAGCGCTTCGCCACCGCCGCGGACGAGCTGCTCGTGGCGTACGGACGGCTTGAGGACCTGCTGGGCCGCTACCCGCTGCGCGGCATCAAGGGCCCCGTCGGCACGGCGCAGGACATGCTCGACCTGCTGGGCGGCGACGCCGCGAAGCTCGGCGAGCTGGAACAGCGCATCGCCGGCCACCTCGGCTTCGGGCAGGCCTTCACCTCCGTCGGCCAGGTCTATCCCCGCTCGCTCGACTACGACGTGGTGACCGCGCTGGTGCAGCTGGCCGCCGCACCCTCGTCCGTCGCGAAGACCATCCGGCTGATGGCCGGGCACGAGCTGGTCACCGAGGGCTTCAAGCCGGGTCAGGTCGGCTCGTCCGCGATGCCGCACAAGATGAACACCCGGTCCTGCGAGCGTGTCAACGGTCTGATGGTGATCCTCCGCGGCTACGCCTCGATGACCGGTGAGCTGGCGGGCGACCAGTGGAACGAGGGCGATGTGTCCTGCTCCGTGGTCCGCCGGGTGGCACTCCCGGACGCCTTCTTCGCATTCGACGGTCTGCTGGAAACCTTCCTCACGGTGCTCGACGAGTTCGGGGCGTTCCCCGCGGTCGTGGCCCGCGAACTGGACCGGTACCTGCCGTTCCTCGCCACGACCAAGGTGCTGATGGGCGCCGTCCGCGCCGGCGTCGGCCGCGAGGTCGCGCACGAGGCGATCAAGGAGAACGCGGTCGCCTCCGCGCTGGCCATGCGCGAGCAGGGCACGGAGCGCAATCAGCTGCTGGACAAGCTGGCTGCCGACGACCGCATCCCGCTGGACCGCGCCCAGCTCGACGCCCTGATGGCCGACAAGCTCTCCTTCACAGGAGCGGCGGCCGACCAGGTCACCGCGCTCGTCGCCCGGATCGAGGAGATCACCAAGCAGCACCCGGAGGCCGCCGGATACACGCCGGGCTCCATCCTCTGACGGCCGAAACCACAACCGCATGACGCCCGAAGAGCTCCAGGCCGCCCGCGACCGCACCGTTCCCGATGTGGTCGCGGGTGGCCTGCGTGTGTTGTTCTGCGGAATCAACCCGAGCCTGATGACCGCCGCCACGGGGCATCATTTCGCCCGCCCCGGCAACCGCTTCTGGCCGGTGCTCCACCTGTCGGGCTTCACCCCCCGCCAGTTGAAGCCATCGGAACAGAACGAGCTGCTGGACCACGGCCTGGGCATCACCAATGTGGTGGCCCGCGCCACAGCGCGCGCCGACGAACTGGCGGCCGAGGAGTTCCGCGCGGGCGGTGTCATCCTGGCGGCCAAGGTCGAGCGGCTGCGACCTCAGTGGCTCGCCGTCGTGGGCGTCACGGCCTACCGGACCGCCTTCGGTGACCGACGCGCGCAGATCGGCCCGCAGGACAGGACGATCGGCGGTGCTCGGGTCTGGGCCCTGCCCAACCCCAGCGGTCTGAACGCCCATTGGACCGCTCAGACCATGGCCGAGGAGTACGGGCGCCTCCGCGCGGCCGTCGACTCGGCCAGTCCCCTTCATTCAAGCTGAGAATAGAACCGCTCTGACGATTCAGCCCCCTGGAATCGCTCGCACCGCTCGGACCGGGATGGGCACCGTCGCCGGTCAGGGCGGATCGATCTCCGTCACCAGGACGCTCAGTTCGCAGCCGGGGCCCTCCTCCTCCAGATGGAGTCCCATCGCAACCCACCGGTCCTCGATGCGCCAGAGTTGCAGGAATTCACATCCGGCGACCGGATCGGTCCAGGGCTCCGGTATCTCCTCGCCTGCCGTCATCCGCTCCTGCGCACTCCACAGACTGATCATCTGCGGCTCACCCCAGCGCCCCGCGAGCAGTGTCAGCAGTGCGTCGTGCTCCGCGAGACACTGTGCCCGGTGCTCCAGACGCCCTGCCTCGTCGTCATCCCAGTGCTCGTCGTCCGCGTGCAAGGACACCATGTGGTAACCGGGCCCGCTGGCTCCTGAGCCCGACTGGATGCGCTCCGCGGGGAAGTCCCGGGCGCGCATCCCGTCGATGAGGCGGAGGCGATGTGCGGTCGTCATACCGCCAGTAAACCGTCCGGCACTGACAATCACTTCCCTGGCCTGAGCCTTGAGGGAGTTTCAGCCGCCTCGCGACGCCGCACCCCACCAGGGCTCCGACAGTGGGCAGTCCGGCCCTCAGGCGTCCCTGCGCCGCATCGCCCACCAGCCCGTCAGCAGCGCGGCGCCCGCCCAGGCCGCTGTGACCGCGAGCCCCGTCCACGGCCCGAGGCTCCCCTCCGGACTCTGTTGCAGCACCAACTGCCCAGCCCGGTCGGGCAGATATTGCGCGACGCCGCCCGCGATGTCTCCGACCACGAAGGAGACGATCAGGATGAACGGGATGAGCAGACTGAGGACGGCGACAGCGCTGCGCAACAGAGCCGTCAGGCCGGCTGCGAGTAGAGCCATCAGGGCCAGATATATCCCTCCGCCGAGAGCAGCTCGCAGGGCTCCGGGTTCCCCCAGACCGATCGCGTACTTCCCCATGAACAACTGCCCCACCAGGAAAGCGGTGAAGCTGGTGACGAGCCCTATGACCAGGGCGAGTGCACCGACGAGGGTCATTTTGGCTGCGTAGAAGAGGTCACGGCGCGGCACTGCGGCAAGCGATACCCGCAGGGCACCGTTCAGGTACTCCGAGGAGAGCGCGGTCGCGCCGAAGCTGATGGCTGCGATCTGGCCGAAGTTCAGCGCGTAGAAGGCGCCGAAGACCGGATCGGAATCCGGGTTGTCCGCCTCGGCCTGGCCGACGGTGGCGAACGCGAGCACAGTCACGGCGAGTGTCGCCAGAAAGACCGCGGTCAGGGAGCCGGCCACGGACCGCACCGATCTGATCTTGATCCACTCGGATCGGAGCACTGCGAGGGTCGACATGGTCAGGCCTCCTGACGAGTGGTGGGTGAGGCTGCTGCGGACGCGAATTCCGTCGCGTCGACGGTGAGATCGAGATACGCCTGCTCCAAGGTCGCCTGCTCATCGGCGAGTTCAAGGATGGGAATGCCTTCGAAGGCGGCTATGGGACCGATGTCCACCGCCTTGGCCCCTTCGACGGTCCAGCGCCCGTCGTCGCCCTGCGACAACGCGTATCCCTTGCGCGTCAGCACGTCACGGAGTCGGCTGGACTCGGTCGTCCGTACGCGCACACGTGGGCGGCTGCGGGAGTCGAGGAACTCCTGCATCGGCAGGTCGACGAGGAGTCTGCCCCGGCCGAGGACCACGAGGTGGTCGGCGAACGACGACGTCTCGTTCATCAGGTGGCTGGAGACCAGAACCGTGCGGCCCTCGCGGGCCAGCCGCTTCATCAGTTCGCGGATCCAGACGATGCCTTCCGGGTCCAGCCCGTTCGACGGCTCGTCCAGCATCACGACTTCCGGGTCGCCGAGCAATGCGGCCGCGATACCGAGACGCTGTCGCATGCCGAGCGAGAACGTCTTGATCCGATGACCGCCGACCCGGCCGAGCCCCGCCTCCTCCAATACTTCTTCGACCCTGGTGGGAGCTATGCGGTTGCTGGTGGCGAGAGCCAGCAGATGGTTCCGCGCGGTCCGCGAGCCGTGGGCGGCCTGGGCGTCGAGCAGCGCGCCCACCCGGCGCAGCGGATCGTCGAGCGTGGCGTAGGCCCGGCCACCGATCATGGCCGTGCCGCCCGTCGGCCGGTCCAGACCCAGGACAAGTCTCATGGTGGTGGATTTGCCGGCGCCGTTGGGGCCGAGGAAGCCGGTGACCCGGCCGGGTCGCACGCTGAACGTGAGGCGGTCCACGGCGCGAGTGGCCCCGTATTCCTTGGTGAGCTCATGGACGTCGATGCTGGTCATGTCCTCAGCCTGGCGGCCGCGCCCAGCTCCTGGCCTCCCCCGCAGGAGGGGATCGTCTCCCTCGCTCGGGGGAGCCGCCGCGCCGGGGGTCACTGACACGATGGCAGCATGCGCCGCTTTCTCCGTCCGCTGACCGACTCTGTCACCTACACCCGCTGGCTGCATCTGCTCATTCCGACCGCGATCGTCAGCGTGTGGCTGTTCATCTCCCCCGATACACCGTGGGCGCCGATGGTCTTCGCCGTGCCGGTGGGACTGCTGCCCGCCATGCGGCTCGCCGAGGGCGTCCAGGCGCAGTTGTTGCTCACACCTGACGAGCGGGGCAGTCCCGACGCATCGATCTCTGCCGCGTCCGCGGTGACCTGGGCGGACCGCTGGCGGACCGTGGCCTGGCTGGAAGTGCGGTTGTTGCTCTCCGGCGTGGCGACGTTCGCGACGGTGTGGCTGCCCGCGACGGCGGTTGACCTTGTGCTCACCGTGACCGATGCGGGCCCGAGCGGCGATTGGCTCTTCCGCTGGGTGGAGCCGCGCTCGTGGTACATCGTGTTCGTGCCGGTCCCGCTGTTGGTGCTGCTGGCCGTCATGGTGGAGTGCGGCGAGCTGGTCACGGCCGCTGCGCGGTGGCTGCTCAGCCAGTCGCCGGTGGAGCGGCTGACCGCGCTGGAGGAGCGCACCGAGCAGTTGCTGGAGCGCAATCGCATCGCGCGCGAGCTGCACGACTCGATCGGGCATGCCTTGACCGTCGCGGTCGTCCAGGCGGGCGCGGCGCGGGCGGCGAAGGACCCTGAATTCACCGAGCGGGCACTGGCCGCGATCGAGGAGACCGGCCGGGATGCGCTGGACGATCTGGAGAGGGTACTGCGGGTACTGCGCGAATCGGACGCACCGGTGAGTCAGCGGCCGACGCTTGCCGAGGCGGACCGGCTGCTGGAGTCGGCGCGCGGTTCGGGGGCGAAGGTCGATGCCGAGATGTCCGGTCCGGTGGAGCTGGTGCCAGGGCCGGTGTCGCGCGAGGGCTACCGGATCCTGCAGGAGGCTCTCACCAATGTGTTGCGCCACTCCGGGACCGTCCCCGTACGGGTACGCATCACGGTGGCGGACGGCTGGCTTGAGCTGGAGGTGGCGAATCCACTCACCGGATCGGCAGGCCCGTCCGGGGGCGGGAGCGGACTGCGGGGAATACGTGAACGGGCCGCGCTCCTGGGCGGAAAGGCCAAGACCGGCCCGTACGACGGTGAGTGGCGGGTGCACGCAAGCCTCCCGCTGGACCGCCTAGGCTGACCGGATGCCGGTCACCGTTCTTCTGGTCGACGACGAACCTCTCGTACGCGCGGGGCTGCGCGCGGTCCTTGAGGCTCAGCCCGATATCGAGGTGGTGGGCGAGGCGGCCGACGGCGCAGCAGTGATCCCGCTGGTGCACAAGTTGCGCCCCGATGTGGTGGCGATGGACGTGCGGATGCCCTTGATGGACGGCATCGAGGCGACCCGGGTGGTGCTGCGCACGGTGCCTGATCCGCCGAAGATCCTGGTGGTGACGACATTCGAGAACGACGAGTACGTGTACGAGGCGCTGCGCGCCGGGGCGGACGGCTTTCTGCTCAAGCGCGCCCGGCCCGCGGAGATCGTGCATGCGGTGCGCCTGGTCGCCGAGGGGGAGTCCCTGCTGTTCCCGGCCGCGGTCCGGCAGCTGGCCGCCGAGTACGGGACGAGCAAGGCGAAGGCCGTCATGAAGCGGGCATCGCTCACGGAGCGCGAGGCTGCGGTGCTCCGGTTGATGGCCCGGGGTCTGTCGAATGCGGAGATCGCCGCCAAGCTCGTGGTCGGCGTCGAGACAGTGAAGACCCATGTCAGCGCGGTGCTGGCCAAGTTGGGGGCCAGGGATCGGACCCAAGCGGTGATCGCCGCGTACGAGTCCGGCTTCGTGGCTCCGAGCTGACGCCGTCCCCGCCCGGAACCCGTCGCGGCCCACGGTCGCCCTGCCTCCGGGCAGCGAGTACGATCCGCCTGACATGCGCACGAGCTGGAAGGAATCACCGTGGGCCGGCTGACCGGTGGGGACCCGTCGCTGCTGCGACGGATCAATTCCGCGGTGGTGCTCCATGCTCTCAGGGGTGCCCACTCCCCCACGCTCACCGACCTGACCCGGATCACGGGTCTGTCCCGGCCCACGGTGGAAGGCGTCGTCGAGGGGCTTTTCGAGGCCGGGCTGGTCGTCGAAGCGACACCCGACGAGGGTGAAGCCAGGCGTCAGGGCAGGCCGGCCCGCCGGTTCCGGTTCCGCGCAGAGGCAGGGCATCTGCTCGGCATCGAGATCGGTCCGCACCGCGTCTCCGCGCTGCTGTCCGGGCTGGACGGCCGGATCATCGGTGCCGGTTCACGCGAGGTGTCGGAGACCGCCGGCGCGGATGACCGGCTCGACCGGGTCAGGGCCGTGGTCGCCGATCTCCTGCGGCGTACCGGGGTGGCCCGGAGCAGTCTGCGTGCGGTCGGGGTGGGCAGCCCGGGCATCGTGGAGGCCGACGGGACGGTACGGCTGGGCACGGCGCTGCCGGACTGGACCGGTCTCGCGCTCGGTGAGCGGCTGCGGCGCTCCTTCCGATGTCCGGTCCTGGTGGAGAACGACGCCAACGCAGCGGCCGTGGCGGAGCACTGGAAGGGCGCGGCCACCGAGTCCGACGACATCGTGTTCGTCCTTGCGGGGCTGAGTCCGGGAGCCGGTTCGCTGATCGGCGGTCGGCTGCACCGCGGTTTCGGTGGGGCCGCGGGCGAGATCGGCGCGCTGCATCTGCTGGGTCGCGAAGTCACTCCGGAGAAGCTGCTGTCGACGACGGACACGCCGCTGGACCCGTTGGACGAGCAGGCGGTCGCCGCGGTGTTCGCGCAGGCTCGCCACGGTGACGTGCGGGCGATGGCGGCGGTCGACCGCTTCATCCAGCGCCTGGTGCATGATGTGGCGGCGCTGGTGCTGGCGCTCGACCCGGAGCTGGTGGTCGTCGGCGGCTGGGCCGCGGGACTGGACGGCGTCCTTGATCCGCTCCGCGGCGAACTGGCCCGCTACTGTCTCCGGCCGCCACGGGTCGCGCTGTCGCTGCTCGGCGAGGCGGCCGTGGCCACCGGCGCGCTGCGCCTGGCACTCGACCATGTCGAGGAGCAGCTGTTCGCGGTGGAGGGCACGGTGACGGCCCGCCGCTGAGTGCGACGGGCCGCGCGTTCATGTGCGGAGCCGGCGGGGCCGACCGGTCTCAGGAAGCCTTGCGCTCCTGGCCGGGGTGACTGATTTCCAGGTCACCCGAGGCGCCGAAGGTGAGCCGACAGGTGTCAGCCCGATAGGTGGCGACGGAGACAGCGGCCGTGCCTCCTGCGGCGAGGTAGCGGGTGGTGACGACGAGGACGGGTGCGCCGGGGAGGCGGTCGAGTTCCTTGGCGTCGTCCGCACGGGCCGAACCGAGCTCCACCGAACGGTCCTGGCCGTCCAGACCGAGACGGTGCAGTTCACGCACGACATTGCGGGCGCGGGTGGGACCCGACGGACTCTCGATCGCCGACAGTTCGGGCACTGACGACGACGGCACGTACAGGAGCTCCGCCGCGACAGACTGTCCCTGGGTGACCCGGATCCGGCGGACGATGTGCACGGGCTCGTCGCTCTCCACGTCGAGCATGGCGACCACCGGGGCGGGCGCGACGGCGGTCGTGCAGTCGACGGCCTGCCAGGCCTCGCCGGCACCGCCGTCCGTCCAGTCGTGCTGCGCGGTCGAGACGGCTACGCCCAGGCGCGGCGGTGCGACGGTGGTCCCGACGCCACGGCGGCGCTGCAGCCTGCCTTCGAGTTCGAGCTGCTCCAGAGCCTGCCGGAGCGTGGCCCGTGCGACGCCGAACCGGGCAGCGAGCTCACGCTCGTTGGGCAGGATCTCTCCCACCACAAAGTCCGAGTCGAGTGCCTCACTGAGCACGGTCTTGAGGTGCCAGTACTTCGGCTCCTGTACCGATTCCAGCTGCGTGGTCCCCACCCTGTCCTCCGCAATCACCCAGCGTCTTTTTCCGCGACGTTATTTATTAAAGGTTCCTGTCTTAACGTTGAGACCATAGGACGGCACACCCCCTTGGTCAAGACCAATCCTTATTCCGTCACGCAGCGAAACGGGCACCTGCCGCAGAGCGTTCACAGGACGTTCGTGGTGCCGTGAGGCCCGCGCAGCACAAAGCCCCACGTCCGGCGGGTCCGTGGGGCTTCGGTCGAGGCGGGTGTCGGGGGCGGGCGTCGGATCGGGCAGGCTATTCGACAGCCAGGCTGACGAGTTTGTCAGGATTGCGGACGACATATACACACTGGATGACGCCGTCCCTGATGTCGACCTGGAAGACGGAATCGGGCTTTCCGCCCGAAAGCACCAGCAGGGCCGGACCGCCGTTGAGTTCCAGGAATCGGATCTCCATGTCCGGAGGCTGAACATGGGCGACGGCCAGGAGGAAGCGGCCGACCTTGTCCTGGCTCTCGATGATCCGCAGCGGAGCCTTCGACTTCCCGCCGCTGTCGCCGACCAGACGCACATCGGGGGCGAGCAGCGCCAGCAACTCCTCGATGTCGCCGCCCGCCGCCGCGGCGAGAAACCGTTCCGTGAGGTCACGGCGCTGGGCCGGATCGACGTCGTAACGCGGCTTGCGCTCCTCCACATGCCGCCGCGCACGCCCGGCAAGCTGACGTACCGCAGCCTCGGTCCGGTCGAGGGTCGTGGCGATCTCCCCGTACGGGAAGCCGAAGGCCTCGCGCAGGACGAAGACGGCGCGCTCCAGCGGGGAGAGCGATTCGAGGACGACGAGCACGGCGACCGATACGGAGTCGGCGAGGACAGCCTGCTCGGCGGTGTCGGGAACAGCGGGACCGAAGTCGGTCACGAGCGGTTCGGGCAGCCAGGGTCCGACGTACGCCTCGCGCCGCGACTGCAACTGCCGCAGCCGGTCGACGGCGAGGCGGGTGGCGATCCGTACGAGGAAAGCCCGCGGCTCCCGTACGTCCTCGCGCGACGCGGACGACCAGCGCAGCCACGCCTCCTGCACCACGTCCTCGGCGTCGGCGATCCGGCCGAGCATGCGGTAGGCGACCCCGGTGAGGACGGGGCGGTGTTCTTCGAAGACGTCGGTCACGGTGTCGGTGGTCACGACTCCATCCCAGCCGACGCGCCGTGCCGTGTCCAGCCCGAATTGCCACGCCCCCTTGAACTACCGGCTACCGAACGGTAATTGTTGTTGACGAGGTGTCTAAATCACTTCATTCAGCGACACTTGCGCAGCCTGTCCGGAACTCGACACTCCAGCCCTTCACGCACGGCCCACCCCTGGGAGCAGCAGCATGGCCAGCACGGTCTCGTTCAGCGTCGACTCACCCCGAGGTCCGCGGACCGTGTCCGTGGCGTACGAACGGACCGGTTCCGGAGAGCCGCTCCTGCTGCTCCACGGCATCGGACACCACCACCAGGCCTGGGATCCGGTGCTGCCCGCGCTGGCACCCGAGCGGGATGTCATAGCCGTGGATCTGCCCGGCTTCGGCGTCTCCCCGGCGCTCCCGGACGGTGTTCCGTACGACCTGGGGAGCGTGGTGCCGGTGCTCGGCGCGTTCTGTGAGGCGCTCGGCGTGGACCGGCCACATGTCGCAGGGAACTCGCTCGGGGGACTGCTGGCACTGGAGCTGGGCCGCGAGAAGCTCGTACGGTCGGTGACGGCGCTGTCGCCCGCAGGTTTCTGGACGCAGAGCGAGCGGCGCTACGCGTTCGCGACGCTGCGGGCCATGCGACAGGGCGCACTCGCAATGCCGATGCCCTTGATCGAAGGACTCTCGCGCAGCGCGGCCGGGCGTGCCGCACTGACGAGCACCATCTACGCGCGACCGGGCCGCCGTTCACCCGAGGCGGTCGTCTCGGAGACCGTCGCCCTGCGCGAGGCGGCCGGATTCCACGAGACGCTCGCCGTCGGACGGAGTGTCGCGTTCACCGACGATGTGCCGGGGCTGCCGGTGACTGTCGCCTGGGGCAGTCGCGACCGTCTGCTGCTGCGCCGGCAGGGGATCAGAGCCAAGCACACCATCCCCGGTGCCCGGCTGGTGCGACTGCCCGGCTGCGGGCATGTGCCCATGAACGACGATCCGGCGCTCGTGGCACGCGTCATCCTCGACACCAGTCGCTGAAAAGGCAGGGGCCTCCGGACCGGCTTCACCGAGCGGCATGGCGCGCCGCAGTACGCCCAAACGGGAGCTGCACGGACGGGACATCGACGCGTGGTGCGGCCCGCTGTTCATCTGAGGTTGGTGTGCTCGCCGCCGACGGGCACAAAAGTGGGGCTCGTCGACCGGTCACCCGTACCTCTGCCCTGCCGCCCCGGAGGCGCCTCCATGTCGTACCGTCCGCGCATCCCTTCGCCCGACCGCCGCGCTGTGCTGCGCGGTTCACTGGCCGCTTCGGCCGCGCTCACGCTCCCCTTGACAGCGACGGCAGCCCCCGCCTTCGCCCTGTCCGGCCGACCGCGCGCGGCCTGGGGCGTTCAGGTGGGTGATGTCACCCCATCGTCCGCCCTCGTCTGGGTGCGTTCGGATCGTCCCGCGCGGATGATCGTGGAGACGTCGGCGACGGAGTCGTTCCGGCGGGCGCGTACCTGGCACGGGCCGCTGGTCGGCTCCGGTACCGACTTCACCGGCACGACGCCGCTGTACGGTCTGCCCGCCGGCGAGCAGGTGCACTACCGGGTGACGCTCGCGGACCCGGACGATCCGCGCCGGACCGGTGAGCCGGTGTACGGGACGTTCCGTACCGCGCCCGCCCGACGCCGCGACGGGGTCCGCTTCCTGTGGTCCGGCGACATCGCCGGACAGGGCTGGGGCATCAACCCGGACATCGGCGGCTACCGGGTGTACGACGAGATGCGCCGTCTCGACCCGGACTTCTTTCTCTGCAGCGGTGACAACATCTACGCGGACGGGGTGATCGAGCCGAGCGTGACGCTGCCCGACGGCCGGGTCTGGCGCAACGTCACCACCGAGGAGAAGGCGAAGGTCGCCGAGACGCTCGCCGAGTACCGCGGGAACTTCCGCTACAACCTCCTGGACGAAAACCTGAGGAGGTTCAACGCACAGGTGCCGTCGATCATCCAGTGGGACGACCACGAGGTGCGCAACAACTGGTATCCGGGACAGATCCTCGACGACGTCCGGTACACCGAGAAGAACGTCGACGTCCTGGCCGCGCGTTCGATGCGGGCGTTCCGCGAGTACTTCCCGGTGTCCACGCTGCACGAATCGTCCGGCGACGGCCGGGTGCACCGGGTGGTGCGGCACGGCCCGCTGCTCGACGTGTTCGTCCTCGACATGCGGTCGTTCCGCAACGCCAACTCCCCCGGTAGGCAGCCCGACGACACCACGGGCATCCTCGGCGCCGAGCAGCTCGACTGGCTCAAGCGCGAGCTGTCGCGGTCCCGCGCGGTGTGGAAGGTGATCGCCGCGGACATGCCGCTGGGACTTGTCGTCACGGACGGTGCGACGGACTTCGAGGCGGTGGCCCAGGGCGATCCCGGCGCCCCGCTCGGCCGCGAGCTGCAGATCGCGGAGCTGCTGCGGTTCATCAAGCACCGCCGTATCACCGGCACACTCTGGCTGACGGCCGATGTGCACTACACCTCGGCGCAGCATTACGCCCCCGAGCGCGCGGCGTTCAAGGACTTCGCACCGTTCTGGGAGTTCGTGTCGGGGCCACTGGCCGCCGGTGGTTTCCCCGCCAATGCGCTGGACAGCACGTTCGGTCCCGACCAGGTCTTCGTGCGGGCGCCCGACCGGGCGAATGTGTCGCCGATGGAGTCGCCGCAGTTCTTCGGCGAGGTCGACATCGACGGTGACAGCGGCGAGTTGACAGTGCGACTGCGGGCTCAGGGCGGTTCGGTGCTGTTCAGCAAGGTTCTGCAGCCGGGTCGCGTCGGGCAGTGAGCCTGCACCGCTGACCGACGTGGGCGGAGGCCCCGGACGGGTGTCCGGGGCCGATCGTCAGTGGTGGGTTCCACGGTTTTGCCAGACCCGATCAGTACAGGCCTTGGCCTGCTTCCGCCCTGGAGTCCTCGGGCCGGGCACTTGCCCGGCCCGGACTCCACGCTGCTCGGCAGGGAGCCGGCGGCTCTCGTCGACCGTGACCTGCCGAAGCCCGATCGGCGTGCGCAGTCCGCCCGTGCGGCCGCAGGCCGCCTGGTCGAAGGGTGCAGGGGGCGACGGCCGTGGACATCGTCCCGTAACCGGATTCGCCTCGTTGTAACGGGGCGGGCCCCGATCGCCCCGCCCCACCACGCCACTCGCTGCCCGCACCCGCTGCGAAGCGTTCACAAGCTGCCGCAGCCCGCGCACAGACCGCCACAACCGCAGTCACTCAAGACATTAACCAGCCAAAAACCGGCAATAAGGGACTAGATCCACACTTAACCCATCAGTCACAAGGCGTTCGTGATCAGGCAACACCGCTCCGTCACAGTGGAGCCATGACTGATGTGACATCTGCGAAGAGTGCCCGCCGCCCCCACCACTGGCGGCGGGACCTGATCGAGCTGGCCGCCCTGTTCACCGCGGTCGCGGTGGCCGACGCGATCGCCAACCTGATCGGGCACCAGCCGGACGGGCCGTATCTGCTGGTCGCGTCGGCCGTGGCGCTGACCGCAACGGCCACGTTCCACACATGGTGGGCACGGCGGCACAGCCACGCGCCGCCACCGACCGCCGACGGCCTGAGCGCCGACTACGACAGCTCGGGCCCGGACCGTTCGACCGACCGCCTCGCCGCCGCCACACCTATCGGCACCTCTACCGGCGCCGTCGCTCCGGTGGCTGCGCCCACCGCCACAGGCCCTGCCCTCTCCGCCGGGGATACGGTGCTGTGGCGGATGCGTACCACTGTCCGGGACACCCCCGGCAGCCTGGCCGCGCTGTGCATCGCGCTCGCCCGGCACCGGGTCGACATCCTCACCCTGCAGACGCACCCGCTGGCAGAGGGCACGGTCGACGAGTTCCTGCTGCGTGCCCCGGCCCCGCTCCAGATGCAGCAGCTGAGCCGGGCCATTTCAGCCGCGGGCGGCAGCTCCACCTGGATCGAGCGTGCCGACGCGCACGATCTGGTGGATGCCCCGACGCGGATTCTGGGCCTCGCCACGCGCACGGCCCTGGATGCGGCCGAACTCCCCCTCGCCCTGCGTCAGCTGCTCGGCCGCTGCACCATCCACTCGCTCCCTGCCGTGTCGATCAGTGGCCGCGCCACCGGCGAGACCGCGCCGGTCGAGGGGGTGCTGGAAGAGACCGTGATGCGGCTGCGTGACCCGTCCGGCGGTGCGATCACCATCGAACGTCCCTATCTGCCGTTCACGCCGACCGAGTTCGCCCGGGCCCGCGCCCTGGTCGAGCTCGACGCGCGGCTCGGCCCCCGCGTCCCGCGCAGCGAGCACGTGCTCACGCTGCCCGAGGGCAACGAGATCACCGTACGCCGCGCGGACCAGAGCGATCTGTCAGCCGCCCGCGCCATGCACGACCGCTGCTCCGATCAGACACTGCGGCTGCGGTACCACGGCCCGGTCCGTGATGCCGACCGCTATCTGGACCACCTGCTGAGCCCCCGGTTCGGCCGCACCCTGGCCGTTCAGACGGCCTCCGGCCGACTCGTCGCCCTCGGCCACCTCCTCTGGGACGGCGACGAGACCGAGGTCGCCCTCCTCGTCGAGGACGACTGGCAGCGCCGCGGCATCGGCTCCGAGCTGCTCGGCCGTCTGGTCACGCTCGCCATCGAGGCCGGCTGCGAGAGCGTCTACGCGGTCACCCAGGCGTCCAACACCGGCATGGTCGCCGCGATGCGGGCCCTCGCGCTGCCTCTCGACTACCAGATCGAGGAGGGCACGCTCGTCATCACCGCCCGGTTGGAAGCCACTCCGGTACGGTCCCTGCCGCCGTACGAGCAGGCGGGTCGCTGAGCGCCTGACACAGGTCGGCCCACAGGTCCTCGACGTCCTCCAGGCCGACCGACATACGGAGCAGCCGGTCCCCGACACCCGCGGCCTGCCGGTCTCCCTCATCCACGATGCGGTGGCTGATGGAGGCCGGATGCTGGATCAGGGTGTCGACACTGCCGAGGCTGACCGCCGGCGTGATGAGCCGTACCGCGGAGATCACCCGGTGCGGATCCCCGTACACCTCGAACGAGACCATCGCTCCGCCCACCTTCGGGTAGTGGACCCGGGCGATGCGTGGGTCGGCGGTCAGCCGGCGGGACAGTTCGGCGGCGCTCGTGGAAGCGGCCCGAACCCGCACCGGCAGGGTGGAGAGCCCGCGCAGCAGCAGATACCCGGCCATGGGATGCAGCACCCCGCCGGTGGCGAAGCGGACTTGACGCAGCCGGGCCGCGAACTCCTCGTCGCAGGCGACGACCCCGCCCATCACATCGCCGTGCCCGCCCAGGTATTTGGTGGCGCTGTGCAGGACGATCCTGGCGCCGCGCTCGACAGGCCGCTGCAGGACGGGGGTGGCGAAGGTGTTGTCGACGAGCAGCGGCACCGAGCCGCAGGAGTGCGCGAGCGCGCGGATGTCGACCTCGGCGAGCGTCGGGTTCGCCGGCGTCTCGACCATCACCAGACCTGTGTCCGCACGGATGGCTCCCGCGATGCCCGCCGGATCGGTCCAGGTGACTTCGGTGCCCAGCAGCCCGGCGCCGAGCAGATGGTCGCTGCAGCCGTAGAGCGGACGGACGGCGACCACATGGCGCAGCCCCATGCTCGCGCGGGCCAGCAGGACGGCGGTGAGCGCCGCCATTCCACTGGCGAACGACACGGCGCTCGCGGTCCCTTCGAGGCGAGCGAGCGCCGTCTCGAACCGGGCCGTGGTCGGGTTGTCGAGCCGGGCGTAGACGGGCGGCCCGTCGGGCCTGGCGCCGGTGGTGGCGAAGGCGTCGATCCGTTCCGCCTCTCCCCTGGAGTCGTACGAGGGGTAGGTGGTGGACAGATCGATCGGCGGGGCGTGCAGGCCGAGTGCAGCGAGGTCGTCGCGTCCGGCGTGTACTGCTTCGGTGGCCAGCGCCCTGGACCGGGGTGTCGTCGAGGGCAGCATCGAGGCTTCGGTGTCCATGACACCACTCTGAACACTCACCGGATCAGTATGGAGAAGTGCCGTGCTACGTTCGACGAATGACCGATTCTGTCGTCCTGGACCCGGTAGATCTGCACATTCTGCGGCTGCTGCAGAACGATGCCCGGACCACCTACCGTGAGCTGGCCACGGAGGTCGGGGTCGCACCGTCGACCTGCCTGGACCGGGTGACCCGGCTGCGACGCTCGGGGGTGATTCTCGGCCATCAGCTCCGTCTCGACCCGGCCCGGCTGGGCCGCGGTCTGGAGGCGCTCCTCTCGGTACAGGTACGGCCGCACCGCAGGGAGCTCATCGGCCCGTTCGTCGAACGGATCAGGGCGTTGCCGGAGTCCCGCGCACTCTTCCATCTGACCGGCCCCGACGACTACCTGGTCCATGTGGCGGTCGCGGACACCGCGGATCTGCAGCGGCTGGTGCTGGACGAGTTCACCTCGCGGCGCGAGGTGGCCCGGGTGGAGACCCGGCTGATATTCCAGCAGTGGGACTGCGGGCCGCTGCTGCCTCCGTCGTCCGCAACGCCCGGACCGGCCGCGGAGACCGAATGACCGGGCCCGGCCACCGCGCCGAATGGCCGGGACCGGCCATCGCAACCGAACGATCAAGTCCGGCCGACGCGTCCCCATGACCCGGTGCGGTCATCGGGACTGTCACAAGTGCGACAGGTCGTCGAGGCCGATCGCTAGTGACGCGGGCCCCCTGGCCGTACGAGGATGTTCGCATGTCAGACACTACGCACAGCGCACTGCCCCGCCAGGTCGCCGACGACTACGTCGACGCATTCATCGAACTCGACCCGATCGCAGGCACCTACCTCGGCGTCGAGGCAAGCTCCAGCCGCCTGCCCGACTTCTCCCCCGCCGGGCAGGAAGCTCTTGCCGAGCTGGCCCGCACCACCCTGGTGAAGCTCGACGCGGCCGAGCAGCTGCCCGGCGCGGACAGCGATGCCGAGCGCCGTTGCGGCCGCCTGCTGCGCGAGCGGCTGACGGCGGAACTCGCCGTCCATGAGGCCGACGAGAGCTTGCGCGCCGTCTCCAATCTGCATTCCCCGGCGCACAGCGTCCGCGAGGTGCTGACGGTGACGCCGACCGAGACCGACGAGGACTGGGCCGCGATCGTGGAGCGGCTGCGCGCGGTTCCCGCGGCCCTGGAGGGGTACCGCACCTCGCTCGCGCTGGGCCTGGAACGGAAGCTGTACGGCGGTCCGCGGGCCACCACCACCTTTGTCGGCCAGCTGACGGAGTGGGTCGGCGACAACGGAACGGGGTTCTTCCAGAGCTTCGTCGCTCCTGGCCCGGACGCGCTGCGCGCCGATCTGGACGACGCCGCCCGGCAGGCCACGACGTCCTTGGTGGCGCTGCGCGACTGGATGCGTGATGTGTACGCCCCGGGGATCGAGGGCGCGCCCGACACGGTGGGCCGCGAGCGGTACGCACGCTGGTCGCGCTATTTCAACGGCACCGATCTGGATCTCGACGAGGCGTACGCGTACGGCTGGTCCGAGTACCACCGGCTGCTCGCCGAGATGAAGACCGAGGCCGAGAAGGTACTGCCGGGCGCGGGTCCCTGGGAGGCACTGGCCCATCTCGACGTGCACGGCAAGCACATCGAGGGTGTCGACGAGGTCCAGGCCTGGCTGCAGGGCCTGATGGACGAGGCCATAGAAGCACTCGACGGTACGCACTTCGAACTCGCCGAGCGGGTACGGAAGGTGGAGTCCCGGATCGCACCGCCCGGCGGCGCCGCCGCTCCCTACTACACGGGCCCGTCCGAGGACTTCTCGCGTCCCGGCCGCACCTGGCTGCCCACCATGGGCGAGACCCGCTTCCCGGTGTACGACCTGGTGTCCACCTGGTACCACGAGGGCGTGCCCGGCCACCACCTGCAGATCGCGCAGTGGACGCATGTCGCCGACAGCCTCTCCCGCTACCAGGCGTCGATCGGCATGGTCAGCGCCAATGCCGAGGGCTGGGCGCTGTACGCGGAGCGGCTCATGGACGAGCTGGGCTTCCTGCCCGACGCCGAGCGCCGCCTCGGTTACCTGGACGCGCAGATGATGCGCGCCTGCCGGGTGATCGTGGACATCGGCATGCACGCGGAGCTGGAGATCCCGGCGGACTCCCCCTTCCGTCCCGGCGAGCGGTGGACGCCTGAGCTGGGCCAGGAGTTCTTCGGCAATCACAGTGGCCGGCCTGCGGAGTTCGTGGAGAGCGAACTGACTCGCTACCTGTCCATGCCGGGGCAGGCCATCGGCTACAAGCTGGGCGAGCGTGCCTGGCTGCTGGGCCGGGAGAACGCCCGCAAGGCGCACGGCGACGCGTTCGACGCCAAGGCCTGGCACATGGCCGCCCTGTCGCAGGGGCCGCTGGGTCTGGACGATCTGGTCGACGAGCTGTCGAAGCTCTGACCTCGGACCGCACTCGGTGAGACGGCGGCCGGGCCCGGGCCCGTGCCATGGGCCCGGCCGCCGTCAGCCACGGGCTTGCGCCCGCTTCCTCCCGCCGCCGGGGTGAGTCTCCGCCGGGCGGCCGTACGGGCGATGGTCATCAGCCCGGTCGGGACGCACGGCTTGCGTCGTTCAGCAGCCGCAGTCGTCGGAGTCGACCGGTGCGGTGAGCGGGTCGGCGGCGCGCCGCCGACGCCCTTCCCAGGTCTCGAACTCGAAGCCCTCGCGCGCCCAGTACTCGAATCCGCCGAGCAGCTCCTTGACCTGGTAGCCCAGTTCGGCGAGGGCCAGGGCGGCGCGGGCGCCGCCGTTGCAACCGGGGCCCCAGCAGTACGTGACCACGGGCACGGCGGGGTCGAGGAGGTCCCGGGCCTGGTCCGCGATGAGCGCGGTGGGCAGGTGGACGGCACCGGGGATGTGCCCCTGGTCCCAGGAGGCGGTCGACCGGGAGTCGAGGACGACGAAGCCGGGGTCCGCGTCGGCCGCGAGCGCGGCGGCGACGTCGGAGACATCGGCGTGGAAGGCGAGCGAGGCACCGAAGTAGGCGGCGGCCGCGGCCGGGGAGGCCGGCGGTACGCGGAGGGCGGGGTTACCGGCGGAGGCGGTGAGCTGCGGAGTCATGACCAAAAATCTACGACCGGTGATCCGTTGCGGGAAGAAGAGATCCCCCGCACCGCGCTTGATTCGCCGGGGAATTCCCTGTTGTCTGCTCGGCATGACCGACTATTCCACGGACGCAACCGACTGGCGCATCCTCGATGCCCTGCAACGCGACGGGCGGGCCACCTTCGCCGAACTGGCGCGCGAGGTCGCCATGTCCCCCAGCGCGGTGACGGAGCGGGTGCGCCGGCTGGAGGAGGCGGGCATCATCCGTGGTTACGCCGCCGTGGTGGATCCGGAACGGCTCGGACTGCCGATTCTCGCCCTCGTACGGCTGCGCTATCCGAACGGCAACTACAAGCCGTTCCACGATCTCCTCGACACCACACCCGAGATCGTGGAGGCCCACCATGTCACCGGCGACGACTGCTTCGTACTCAAGGTCACCGCCCGCTCGATGAGTCACCTGGAAGGGGTCTCGGGAAAGATCGGCGCGCTCGGCTCCGTCACCACCAGCGTCGTCTACTCCTCGCCCCTCCCCCGGCGGGCCATCAGCCGCTGACCGCGCCGCCGGCCCGGTGCCGCACCGCCGATCCGTACCGTTCCTTGACCACTTCGAGCTGGGCGGGGATTCGGCGGCGCAGATCGGCGACATGGCTGACGATGCCGACGCTGCGGTCCCGCTCGCGCAGCGAGTCCAGTACGTCGAGCACCTCGTCCAGGGTCTGGTCGTCCAGACTGCCGAACCCCTCGTCGATGAAGAGGGTGTCCAGCCGGACCCCGCCCGCCTCGTCGGTGACGACATCGGCGAGGCCGAGAGCCAGGGCGAGCGAGGCGAAGAACGTCTCGCCGCCGGAGAGCGTGGCCGTGTCACGCTCTCGGCCGGTCCAGGCGTCGACGACATGCAGCCCGAGGCCGGCCCGGCGGCCTCCGGTGCGCGCGTCGGAGTGGACCAGTGTGTAGCGGCCCGACGACATGCGCTGCAGCCGGGCCGTGGCGGCGGCCGCGACCTGTTCGAGCCGGGCGGCGAGCACGTACGACTCCAGCCGCATCCTGCGTTCGTTGTCGGCCGACGTTCCGGCGGTGAGCCCGGCGAGCCGTGCGACCCGCTCGTACTCCTCGCGCAGCGGTCCCAGCCTGCGCACTTCGTCCGCCGCGCGGCGCGACAGCCGGTCGAGTTCGGTGCAGCGCTCCCGGGTGGCGGCGAGCGTGGCAGCGGCGTCCCTCATCTGTCGTTCGGCCGCGTCGTACGCCGCCTGCGCCGCGCCCGGGTCGGCCGGTGGGCGTTCGGCGGCGGCACGGGCCTCCACCTCGGCGAGCCGGTCGGCGACGGCTGCGGCCTCGGCCTGCCAGGCGTCGATCAGGTGCTGGAGTTCGCGCTGCTCGGAAGCCGGGAGCAGGGTCGCCACGGCGGCCTGCGGCGTGTCGAAACCGGCCCGGAACGCGGCGTCCGCGAGCCGGCCGTCGGCCTCCTTGCTGCGCTGCGCCGCCGTTTCCTCGGCGCGCACCGCCTCCGCGGCGTCGGCGAGCAGGGCGACCCGGCGCTCCAGCCGGGCGGCATGCGCGGCGACACTGTCGGACTCCCCACGGGCGGTCACCAACTCGGCCTCCAGGACGGTCTGTTCGCGGTGGAGCCCCTCCCGCCGGGACATGCGGGCAGCGGCGCGGCGCTCGGCCGACTGCCGCTCTTCGAGCCGCTCGGTCTGCTCGCGTTCGGCGGCTGCGAGAGCCTCGCGCGCGGCGTGCGTGCCGGCGGCGGCGCGGTGCGCCTGTGCGTGCTCGGTCGCCAACCGGGTTACCAAAGCGTCGAGTTCGGCGACGGTGGGGTCGGGGGCCGGTGACGTGACGGCGTGGGCCGCATCAGCAGCGGCGGCGCCGGTATCGGCACCGGACAGGTCGTCGGCGTCGGTTCCAGCGACGCGGGCCTCGACGCCGCCTGCCGCACCCGCGCCCCGCGCCAGCGCCGGCCGGGCCGCCGCCCGCGCCGCAGCGTGCTTCTCGCGTACGACTCCGAGCTCCCGGTCCGCCTCCGTACGGATCTGCTCGGCCCGCCGGTACGTGTCGAGAGCGGCCTCCTCGGCCGCCTTGTCGACATGACCGTCACCGGCGCGGGCCGGAATCGGGTGGTCGCCCGACCCGCACACCTTGCAGGCCTCGCCGTCGACCAGCTGCGCCGCGAGCTCGGCGGCGATGTCCCGCACCCGCCGTTCGCGCAGCTCCAGCCACGTCTCATGGGTGCCGAGCGCGCGCTCCCGGGCCGCAGCCAGCCGGTCCGCGGCGGCCGCCGTCTCCGTCGCGAGCACATCTCGGCGCCGTGCCGCTTCCAGCTGTCGGCGAGCCGGTTCCAGCCGGCCCGCCAGCTGTTCGGCGCGGGTCGCGGACTCCTGCGCCGCCTCGATGCGTTCCTGAAGGCCGCGGCGGGCGGATTCCCAGCCCGCGAGCCAGCCTGCCGCTTCCAGGATCAGTTCGTCGTCGGCCCGGGCCTGCCGCTCCAGTTCGGCCCGCTCGGTGTCGATCTCCGCGCTGCGCCGCTCGGCCCGACGCGCGGCGTCCAGGCCGCCCAGCTCCTGCCGGAGCCTTCGTTCCAGAGCCGCCAGCTGTTCCGCACCGGCGTCGACAAGGGTGTCCGGCAGCTGGGCGCGGGCGCGCTCGCAGGCAGCGCTCGCCGTTCGGTAGGCCCGTTCCGCTTCGTCACGCAGCTCCAGTGCGGGGGCGACGCGATCTGCTCTGCGGGCACGTTCGAGCCGGGCCTGGTGCCCGTCGCGGTCGGGGCGACGGGCTTCGAGTTCGGTGGCGCGGCGCCGCGTCTCCTCGTACCGCTGCTGAAGCCTGGCGAGTTCGCGCGCGGCGTCGAGTTCGCGCCGGGCTGCCGCCTGTCGGCTTTCGGCCGCGGCCAGGACGGACTCAGCGATGTCGAGCCTTTCGCGGGCGCCGCTGCGAGCGACGGCGGACCACTCCAGTACGCCGTCGGACAGTCCCGGCTCGCCGGGCTGGGCGTCCGGCAGGGGCAGCTCGCCGGCCGCCGGTCCCGCGGCTTGGGCGATCCGCTGGGCGATCGCGAGAATGTGTTCGTCCCCGGCCTTGACCTGGGTTTCTGCGGTACGGCGCAGTTCGGTGAGGCGTTCCTCGACGGCCGCGAAGCGGCGGGTGTCGAAGAGCCTGCCGAGCAGTTTGCCGCGTGCTTCGGCGTCGGCGCGCAGAAAGCGTGCGAAGTCGCCCTGCGGCAGAAGCACCACCTGGCAGAACTGGTCCCGGCTCATCCCGATGAGCTGGGTGATCTCCTCACCGATCTCCTGATGCGACCGGCTGAGTGCCTGCCAGCCGTTCTCGGGGTCGTACTCGCGCAGCCAGCTCTGGGCCTTCTCGGTGGTGAAGCCGTCGCCCTTCTTCTTGGGGCGGGGCTGGGCGGGGCGCCGGGTGATCTCCAGGTGCCGTCCGCCGACGGTCAGTTCCAGCCGCACTTCGGTAGGGAGGCCGGCCGGGGCGTGGTCGCTGCGCAGCGAGGTGCCGGGGCTCTGGCGGGCGCCGGGCACCGCGCCGTACAGCCCGTAGCAGACGGCGTCGAGGACAGATGTCTTCCCGGCTCCGGTGGGGCCGTGCAGCAGAAAGAGTCCGGCAGATGAGAGCGCGTCGAAGTCGACGGCTTGGGTGGTGCCGAACGGGCCGAAGCCGGTGAGGGTGAGTCCGTGGAGTCTCAACGGTTCCCCTCGCGCACGCCGTCGTCCACCCGCACGTGGTCGAAGGCGCCGCGCAGCACCGTACGCTCGCGGTCGTCCGCCCCGTTCCCGCCCCGGACATGCGCCACGAAGTCCTCCGCGATCTGCTGGTCGTCGCGCCCCTTGAGGCGCTGTGCGTACGAGGCGAGCGGATCCTCGGGGGCCCGCTCGGGGTCGAGGACGAGGCTGAGGGTGTGCGGGAACCGCGCCATGAGACGGGCCATCGGCTCGTCCGGACGGACGGGGTCGGTGAGAGTGGCCTCCACCCACGCCTCCTCGTGCCGGGCCAGCGCGGGGTCGACGAGAAGCGTGTCGAGGCGGCCGCGGAGCCGGGCGAGCGGCCGGGGCACCGGGAAGTCGATCCGTTCGGCGGTGATCGCTCCCGTGGCGTCGAGGTCGATCAGCCACATGGTCTTGCGGTGGTCCGCCTCGGAGAAGGAGTAAGCGAGGGGCGAGCCGGAGTAGCGGACCCGCTCGCTGACGGCCTGACTGCCGTGCAGGTGGCCGAGCGCCGTGTAGTCGACGCCGTCGAAGACTCCGGCGGGGACGGCGGCGACTCCGCCGACGGTGATGTCGCGTTCGCTTTCGCTGGGTGCGCCGCCCGCGACGAAGGCGTGGGCGAGCACCACGGACCGGGTGGAGTCCGGCCGTGCCGCGAGGTCGGCGCGGACGCGGCCCATGGCGGCGGTCAGCACGGCCTCGTGTCCGGCCCGCTCTGCTTTGAACACGTCCTTGACGAGGGCCGGTTCGAGGTAGGGAAGTCCGTAGAACGCGACGTCGCCGTGGTCGTCCCGCAGGACCACGGGTGTGGCGCACTGCGCGGGGTCGGTCCGCAGATGGATGCCGGCCCGGCCCATCAGACCGGCGCCCACACCGAGCCTGCGGGCCGAGTCATGGTTTCCGGAGATCATCACTGTGGGTACCCCGACGGCGGCGAGCCGGTGCAGGGCCCGGTCGAAGAGCTCCACGGCGGACAGCGGCGGCACGGCCCTGTCGTACACATCACCCGCCACCACCACGGCGTCGACCTCGCGTTCGCGCACAGTCGCCACCAGATGATCGAGACAGTCGGCTTGCGCGTCGAGCAGGGAGGCCCGGTGGAACGACCGCCCCAGGTGCCAGTCCGATGTGTGCAAAATCCTCAAGACCTGGCTCCGACCTGCATGTTCCGCTTCCTTCGCCCCCAGCGTCCGCGCCTGCCGTGCCCGGGAGCCGCACCGGACCGGCGCGGGACTGCACGGAAGCCACCGACCACGCTAACGCCGCGGTTCCTCTGATCCCTCACGAATCTGCTTCCTCACAGCCCACAGTCTCCCATCGCCGCGCACCGCCTCCGACATGTTCAGCGAATGAGATCGAGCTGGGGTCCGATGCCCAGCCGTTCCGCCTGCCGGCGGTCCCGCAGCCCGGCCGCGCCACCCCGCCAGGCGCGATCAGACGTCCCCGTACGCCTCACCGCCCAGCTCCAGCAGCGCCTCACCCGCGGTCGCATCGGCCAGCCAGCTCCGGAAGCTCTCGACATCGGAGTCCGGCAGTCCGATCTCGATGATCACCGCCTCCGCGTACCGGACCTCCCGCACGGCCAGTCCCGTGGCGCGCAGATCGTTCTCCAGCCTGCCGGCCCGCTGGTGGCCGACGGTGATCGTGGCGAGCCGGAACCGCTGCCGGGTGATCGTGCCGAGCTCGTCGAGAGCCTCGCCGACCACCCCTCCGTAAGCCCGGATCAGTCCCCCGGCCCCGAGCTTCACACCGCCGTAGTAGCGGGTGACGACGGCGGCGACGTACCGCATCTCGCGGCGCATCAGCATCTGCAGCATCGGGACGCCCGCGGTGCCGCCGGGCTCTCCGTCGTCACTGGCCTTCTGCACGGAGGCGTCGGCGCCGATCACGTACGCGAAGCAGTTGTGGGTGGCGGTCGGATGTTCCCTGCGGATGCGTGCGACGAAGTCCTGCGCCTCCTGCTCGGTGGCGGCGGGGGCGAGCGCGCAGATGAAGCGCGATCGGTTGATCTCGGTCTCGTGCACGCCCGCTCGGGCGACTGTCCGGTACTGCTCCTGCATCCGGCCACCCTATGCGCAGGGCGGGAATGGCCCACGACCCCTGTCCGTTGACCGAGTCATGTATGCAGACACGGTCACGGACGCAGAGACGGTCCGCAGGATTCTTCAGAACACGGGCGACACCTGGGCCGTGGTGGGACTGTCCAACAACGAGTCGCGCGCTGCCTACCGCGTCGCCGCGGTCCTCCAGCGCTTCGGCAAGCGCGTCGTCCCCGTACATCCCAAGGCGGAGCGGGTCCACGGCGAGGAGGGGTACGCCTCGCTGGCGGACATTCCGTTCCCGGTCGATGTCGTGGACGTCTTCGTCAACAGCGAACTGGCGGGGGCCGTCGCGGACGAGGCGGTCACGATCGGCGCCAAGGCGGTCTGGTTCCAGCTCGGCGTGATCGACGACGCTGCGTACGAACGCACACGGGCGGCCGGACTCGACATGGTGATGGACCACTGCCCGGCGATCGAGATCCCCCTTCTGGACCGATGAGCGAGGTGCCGCGTCTCGGCCGAATGTGCGGGGTGTCACACATGCCGAACGGCTGGGAGAATGTCCCGCTGTGAGTGTCACCGGTGCGTCCGCCGTCCTGACCGTTCCCCACCGCCGAAGCCGGCTGGCCGATGAGCTGTCCGAACTCGGTGTGGCGCGGGACGGTGTCCTCATGGTGCATGCGTCGATGCGCGCGACGGGGGCGGTGAGAGGCGGAGTGCGGGCGGTGATCGGCGCACTCCGGGACGCGATCGGCGCGGACGGCACCCTGGTCGTCCCGTCGTTCACACCGGAGAACTCCGATACGTCCCCGCACTACCGCGAGCGGGTGCGCGGCCTCGGCGCCCCGGCCCGGGAGGCCGTGCGGGCGAGCATGCCGCCCTTCGACCGGGCGACGTCGGCCGCACCGTCGATGGGCCGCCTCTCGGAGGCCGTACGACAGACGCCGGGGGCCGCGCGCAGCGGCCACCCCCAGACGTCGTTCGCCGCGCTGGGCCCTCTCGCCGAGAAGCTCGTCGCGCACCACCGCCCCGACTGCCACCTCGGCGAGGACTCGCCGCTGGCCTGCCTCTATGACGTACGGGCCCAAGTGCTGCTGCTGGGCACCGGGTTCGACTCCTGCAGCGCGTTCCACCTCGGCGAGTACCGCGTGCCCGATCCGCCCCGCCGCAGCTACCGCTGCGTGGTGACGACCGGAGGCAGACGCCACTGGTGGGAGTACGAGGACGTCGCGCTGGACGACAGCGACTTCGCAGTGCTCGGAGCGGAGTTCGAGCGCACGGCCGACGGCACTGCGGTACGCACCGGCACGGTGGGGTCGGCGACGGCACGGCTCTTCCGCTTCACCGACGCGGTGGACTTTGCGACCCGCCGGCTTCCGTCCCACCGGGCGGCGCGGCCGTAGCGAGGCCGAACGCCTCCTCGGCTCCCGGTGCTTGCCGCTGCCTCCGCCGAGTTGCGCGGGCCTCGGCACCGCGACGACCTCGAGCAGAAGCGTCGGCGCCTCACACCGTGACGCCGAGTCCCTCGACGAGCACCGCGTTCGGCAGGGCCGCGAGAGCCTTCCCCGGGACGATCAGCTTGCCCCGGCGGCTGCCGCTGCCGATCAGTACCCACTCCTCGTCCACCACTGCGGGATCGAGCAGCAGCGGCCAGCCGGCCGGGAGTCCGATCGGGGTGATTCCCCCGTACTCCATGCCCGTCTCGCCGACCGCCGTGTCCATGGAGGCGAACGACGCCTTGCGGGCGCCGAGGTGCTTGCGGACCGCCCCGTTGACATCGACGCGCGTGCGGGAGAGGACGACGCAGGCTGCCAGGGTGACCTCGCCGCCGCGCTTGCCGGCCACCACGACGCAGTTGGCCGACCGGTCGAGCAGGTCGGCGCCGTGGTGGGCGACGAAGACCGCCGTGTCCGCGATCTCCGGGTCCGTGTCGACATGGAGGATCCGGTCGGCGGGAACACCGCCCCACCCCTCACGCACGGCCTCGGCGACCGGAGGGGTGAGGAGGTCGATGCGGTCGACGGCGGGGGCGGCATTCTCGAAGGTGCCGATGGGTGCGCGCATACGCGCCACGCTAACAGCGACCGTACGGCCGCCGATCGGGCGTCTCAGCGTACGGGCGGGATGGACACCGCCATCGTGAACTCGGCCGGTTCGGGGCCTTCGTTGCGGTAGGCGTGCGGGTGGTGGGCCTCGAAGGTGGCGGAGGTGCCCGCGGGTACGGAGTAAGCCTCGCCGTCGACTTCGAGGGTGAGCACGCCCGCCGTGACGTGGAGCAGTTCGACGGTGCCTTCGGGGTGCGGGTCGGAGGTGGTGCCGTCACCGGGCATCAGGCGCCAGGACCAGAGTTCGATCGGGCCCCTGGCCTCCGTACCGACGAGCAGGGTGGTGGAACTGCCCCCCTCGCTGGACCACATGCGCACCGCCTGGCTCTCGGGCACCAGCCGGACATGCGATCCCTGTTCGTAGTCGAGCAGGGTGGTGATGCTGATGCCGAGGGCATCGGCGAGCTTGACCGTGGTGCCGACACTCGGATTGGTGCGCGCCTGCTCGATCTGGATGATCATGCCGCGGCTGACCCCCGCGCGCGCGGCGAGGGCATCCAGGGTGAAGCCACGTTCACCGCGCCAGCGCTTGAGGTTGCGCGCGAGCGACTGGGTGAGCTGATCGAGGTCAGACACATTCCGTCCAATATTCTGGATGACAGAGTCAAAAATACTGCACTACGGTGTGGTGCACCGAACCGTTCACCGCACTGTACTGCGAGGTATGCCGATGACAGCACTGTTCGCCCTGGCCACCAGCCTGCTGTGGGGGCTGGCCGACTTCGGCGGCGGGCTGCTCACCCGGCGTACGCCCGCGCTCACCGTGGTCGTCGCCTCACAGACCGTCGCGGCGGTCGTACTGGGCATCATCGTGGTCGCCACCGGCGGCTGGAGCGAGGCCGGCGGTCAGCTCTGGTTCGCCGTGGCCGCCGGCGCGGTCGGCCCGGTGGCCATGCTGAGTTTCTACAAGGCGCTGGCGCTCGGCCCCATGGGAGTCGTCTCGCCACTCGGCTCGCTGGGCGTCGCGGTGCCGGTGAGTGTCGGACTGGCCGTCGGCGAGCGCCCCGGGCTGCTGCAGTTCGCCGGGGTCGGTGTCGCGATCGCGGGCATCGTGCTGGCCGGTGGACCGGAGCTGCGCGGGGCGCCGGTGCAGCGGCAGGCGGTGCTGCTGACACTGGTGGCCGCGTTCGGCTTCGGGGCGGTGATGTCGCTGATCGCGGAGGCGTCCACGACGGTCACCGGGCTGTTCCTGGCGCTCTTCGTGCAGCGCCTCACCAACATCGCGGTCGGCGGCGCGGCGCTGTACGTATCGGTACGGCGCGGGGCGCGCGCGCTGCCCGAGGAGAGCGGGGCCACCGTACTGCTGGCCACGCTGCCCGCCCTGGCGTTCGTCGGCCTCGCCGATGTCGCGGCCAACGGCACCTACTCGATCGCCGCGCAGCACGGCCCGGTCACCGTGGCCGCCGTCCTGGCCTCGCTCTACCCGGTGGTCACGGCCCTGGCCGCCCGCGGCGTCCTGGGCGAACGGCTGCGCGGGGTGCAGGCCGCGGGGGCCGGCCTGGCCCTGGTGGGGACCGTACTGCTCGCCACCGGGTAGGAAGGGGCCCTAGGGACTTTCCTCGAGTTCCGCGACGGCCAGCAGCTGTTCGGGCGTGACGTCGGCGGGGATCGGCACCGGAGCGGGCGTACGCAGGGGCGGCTGCCAGCCGTTCACCGGGTCCCAGCTGCGTACGACACGTGCCGGCGCCCCGGCCACCACTGCGTGATCAGGCACCTCTCCGCGTACCACCGCGCCTGCCGCGACCACCACGTTGCGGCCGAGCCGGGCCCCCGGAAGGATCACCGCGCCCGTGCCGATCCAGCAGCCCGGTCCGATGGCGACCGGCTCCATGCGTGGCCACTGTCTGCCGACCGGCTCGTGCGGATCGTCGTAGCTGTGGTTGGTGGACGTGATGTAGACGTACGGCCCGCAGTACGTGTTCGAGCCGATGGTCACCGTGGTGTCGGCGACGACATGGCTGCCGCGGCCGAGCACCACACCGTCCCCCAGGGTCAGGATCGGCGCGGAGCCGAGGTCCAGGTCCGGCATCAGTCCGGCGGTCAGCGTGACCTGCTCGCCGATGATGCAGTGGCCGCCGAGCTCGATCCAGGGCTCACCGAAGACGGTGCCCTGGGGGAAGGCCAGCCGGGTCCCCTCGCCGATGCGGCCGAAGCGGAGCCCACCCGGGTGCTGGACGGTGATCGCGCCCGCTTCCTGGATCGCACGCCATCCGCGGTGGACGGCGCGGGACAGGACACGGCGCCGCCAGGCGGTGATGGATGAGAACGTGTTGCTGTTCTTCGGCACTCGCTCACGGTAGTCGGCACGGCCGGAACGATCACCGCGGCGTCCTGTGATGTTCACCCCACTCCGCGGCAGGGCTACGGCCGTCGCATACCGTTCCCCTGGCTCGATCGAACAAGGGCGATCGAACAACGGCGGCCGGACCACGCGGCCGAACGAACCGGAGCACGGAGGAACGGGCGATGGCAGAGCAGGCGTTGATCACGGGCATGGGTGGCCACGAACCGGACATCGACGTGGCGGCCTTCACCGCACCGACGTCCGTCGTGATCGGCGAGGTCACCATGGCCGCGGGCGCCAGCGCCTGGTACCAGGCGGTGCTGCGGGCCGACTGCGCTCCCATCACCATCGGTGCCGACAGCAACATCCAGGACAACTGCAGCGTCCATGCCGACCCCGGGTTCCCCGTCACGGTCGGCGAGCGCGTCTCGGTCGGTCACAACGCCGTACTGCACGGCTGCACCGTCGAGGACGACGTCCTGGTCGGCATGGGGGCCACGGTTCTCAACGGGGCGCACATCGGCGCCGGGTCGCTGATCGCCGCTCAGGCACTGGTCCCGCAGGGGATGCGGGTGCCGCCCGGTTCACTCGTCGCGGGCGTGCCGGCCAAGGTCAAGCGCGAGCTGACCGAGGAGGAGCTCGAAGGCATCAAGTTCAACGCGGTGGGCTACGTCGAGCTGGCCAAGGCGCACCGCCAGGCGCACCAGGGCTGAGCGCCGTAAGAGCCGTCGGCCCGAGCAGCGGGCCGGCGACTCAGTCCGCCACCGGCACCGTTTCCGCCTCGGCTGCGATGCGCTCCCCGGACTGCGCCGCCGCCTTCTTGGCGCGGCTCTTGAGAACCAGCATCGAGGTCAGCCCGATCAGCAGCGCAACCACCAGTCCGAGCCAGGAGAAACGCTTCAGCCAGGCCTCGGCGACGACCCCCACCGAGTAGATGACGGCCGTGGTGCCGCCCGCCCAGACGATGCCGCCGAGCACATTGGCGATCAGGAACTTCCAGTACGGCATCCGCAGGACGCCGGCCAGCGGTCCGGCGAAGATGCGCAGCAGTGCGACGAAGCGGCCGAAGAACACGGCCCACATGCCCCACTTCTGGAACGACCGCTCCGCCATGGCGATCTGGTCCGCACCGAAGTGTTTGGGGAACTTGCCGCCGAGCCGGACGAGCAGCGGCCGGCCGCCCCTGCGCCCGATGGCGTACCCGATCGAGTCCCCGATGATCGCTCCGGCGGAGGCGCAGGCGCCGAGGATCACCGGGTTGATGCCGCTGTGGCCGGCGGCCAGCAGCGCCGCGCTGACGAGGACGATCTCACCGGGCAGCGGAATGCCCAGACTCTCCAGACCGATGACGACTCCCACCAGGACGTACACGCTGACCGCCGGGACTGTCTCCAGCCACTCCTGGATGTGCAACGCCGGTTCCTCCCGTGCTGATGTGCTGTCGCCCGCCGGACAACTCCTCGGCGCACAGGCAGCCTACCTGCCGCGACAGCCGCCCGGACAGCGTGAAGGGCCGCCCCGCGCCCTTCTCAGGGGTGGGACGGCCCAGGTCGGGCGGTGCGGTCCTCAGGCGTTCGGGCGGAGTGTCCAGACGACGGTCATCTCCCCGGTCACCGCGCCGTCCGCGCGCTGGATCTCGATGGTGACCGGGAATTCGGGACGCTTGCCCTCGTCGAGTTCGGCGACGACGTCCGCCACCGGCCGACCCAGGGTCGCGGTCGCGGTGACGACACCCATCGCCAGCTTCTTGTAGCCGATCTCCGCCTTCACGGCGAGCGGTACGGCGCGGGACATCTGGTCGCCGAAGGCGGCGATGACGATCGCGCCGCTCGCCGACTCGGCGAGCGTGAACATCGCTCCGGCATGCGGTCCGCCGACGTGGTTGTGATAGTCCGCCTGGTCGGGCATACGGACGACCGCACGCTCCGCGGTCGTCTCGAGGAACTCCAGATTGAGGGTCCTGGCCATCGGAACGGTGGCGACGAGCATGTCTCCGACTGTCATCTGTTCAGCGCTCATGCGCCGAATGTTACTCACGAGTAGAACCGTTTGACCATCCCCGCCCCCCTCAAGACGCCCACGTGGCGGCCGCCTTGACCGTTCCCTCACGGGGGTGGCCGTAGCCGACCGGCGGCCGCCCCTCTATCGTTACTCGCCATGTGGCCAGGACAGCAGCCGCCCGGGGGCGAGCAGAACCCGCAGGACCAGAGTCAGAACCCGTACCAGCAGCCGGGGTACCAGCAGCCGAATCCCTATCAGCAGCCGGAATATCAACAGCAGGGCCAGCCCGGACAGCAGCCGGGCTACCCGCAGCAGGGGCAGCCGGGGTACCCCCCGCAGGGGCAGCCGGGATATCCGCAGCCGAACCCGTACCAGCAGCCGACCGTGCCGCAGTACGCGGTTCCCGGTCCGCCCGGTGCGCCGCAGCCGGGCGACAACAAGAAGAAGTCGACGACCGTCGTCGCGATCGTCGCGGCCACCGCCGTGGTCGTGGCCGCCGTGGTCACCGGTGTCGTGGTGATGAACAAGAACGACGACAAGGGCGGCAGGGACGTCGCCGATGACGGGAAGTCGTCGTCCTCCCCGAAGCCGTCCGACGGCGCGTCCTCGCCCGAGGCGAACCCGCGTGGCACCGACGGGGACGCCAAGCCCCTCATCGCCGGCTGGAAGGTCGTCACCAACCCCAAGTGGGGCACCCAGTTCGACGTGCCCGGTGACTGGGAGGTCGCCGCACCCGGAATATTCTCCTTCTTCGAGGACGACAAGAAGGGCGACGGGTCGCCCGCGGTCGGCTTCTCCGCGCCGGCGTACTACAAGAGCAAGTGGTGCGTCGACGACGCCGACAAGGACGGCACCAAGGAGGACATGAGCCTGGCCGGTGTCGGCACCAAGGGCGCCCAGGGTGCGAAGAGCACCGACGAGGCGGCAACGAACGAGGCCGCGAACTGGGTGTGGGCCGCCTATGCGCAGCACATGCCGAAGGGCACTATCAAGATCGGCAAGCCCAAGCCGTACACCACCACGTCCGGTGTCACCGGCAGTGTCGTCACGGCCACCGCGCCCGGCGTCACCAAGAAGAAGAAGTGCGACAGCGACGGCAAGTCGATCGCGTTCTCCTTCAAGAACAAGAACGGTGAGTACTCCTCGTGGATCCTCTACGCCGGAGCGGACGTGGAGGGCGAACTTCCGGACACCACGATCCAGAAGATCCTCAGCACCTTGCGGCTCACGGACGTCACCAAGTCCTGATGCACGTCTGACCGGCTCCTGATCCGCTCCGCTCCGCGTACCGCCCGGGCAGTGCATTTGGCAGGTCGGGCTCCGGACAGGGATAGTCCCTTGGTGACTCCTGCTTCCGCTCCCCCGTCCCGCATACGCCGCCCTGCCTGGGCCGGACGCAACTACAGCCTGCTGACCGCCGCCGCGATCATCACGGGCCTGGGAACCCATGGCGCGTTGATCGCGGCGGCGTTCGCCGTTCTGGAGTCGGGGGGTGACGGCGGCGACGTCGGCCTGGTCGCCGCTGCCCGTACCGCGCCCCTGGTCGTGTTCCTGCTCATCGGCGGCGCCATCGCCGACCGGCTGCCGCGCCACCGCGTGATGGTCGCGGCGAACGCCCTCAACTGCGTCTCGCAGGCCGCCTTCGCCTGGCTGGCGCTGGCCGGCGATCCGAAGCTGTGGCAGATGATGGTGCTCACCGCGGCGTGCGGCACCGGGCAGGCGTTCTTCAACCCGGCGGCCGAGGGCATGCTGATGTCCAGCGTCAGCGGCGAGCAGGCCGGCCGCGCCTTCGCTCTCTTCCGGATGTCGATGCACGGCGCCGCCATCGGTGGTGCGGCGCTCGGTGGCGCCATGATCGCGGCGATGAACCCGGGCTGGGTCCTGGCCGTCGACGCGGCGGCGTTCGCGGTGGCAGGGGCGCTGCGCGCCTTCCTCGATGTCGCTCACATCCCGTCGCGCGCACCGGGCGGCGGGCTGCTCTCGGACCTGCGCGAAGGCTGGCAGGAGTTCATCGGCCGCCCCTGGCTGTGGTCCATCGTGGCGCAGTTCTCGGTGGTGGTGGCGGTGGTCGGGGCGGCCGAGTCGGTGTACGGGCCGCTGGTCGCCAGGGACGAACTCGGCGGCGCCCGCCCCTGGGGTCTCGCACTCGCCGCATTCGGGGTCGGCACGCTGTGCGGGGCGCTGCTGATGATGCGCTGGAAGCCCCGGCGGCTGCTGCTCGCCGGGACGCTCTGTGTCTTCCCGCTTGCCCTGCCGTCGGCGGCGCTTGCGGTACCGCTGCCGGTGGCCGGACTCAGCGCGGTGATGTTCGTCAGCGGCGTCGCCATCGAGGTGTTCGGGGTCTCCTGGATGACGGCCATGCACCAGGAGATCCCGGAGGAGAAGCTGTCGCGTGTCTCGGCGTACGACTGGTTCGGATCGGTGGCGATGCTGCCGCTGGCCACCGCGGTCGCCGGTCCGGTGGCGGACCTGGTCGGACGAGGTCAGGCGCTCTGGGGCTGCGCGGTGCTGATCGTGCTGGTCACGGGAGCCGTGCTGTTCGTACCCGACGTACGCAACCTCACCCGTCTGTCGGCCGCCACGGCGCCTTCGGTGGCGGAGCGGTCCGCCACGGCCGGGAAGGCATCGTCAGCCGATGCTGAAGGCGCCGTCGGGCGGCTCGGGTGACGGCACTGCGTCGGCGTCCCCGACCGGCCTGGCCGCGCCGATGAGCCGGTCCAGCGCGGCGCCGTGCTCGACCCGGGCCGGAAAGGCGTCGGCCGCGCAGCGACGGGCCAGGGTCGCGATGTCGAAGGGGCTGCGGGAAGCGACCAGGACGACATTCCCGAAGCGCCGGCCGCGCAGCACCGCCGGTTCGGCGATCACAGCGAGCTCGTCGAAGACGGCCGCGAAGTTGGCGAGCTGCGACCGGAGGAAGCCGAAGGGCGAGCTGTCGGCGAGATTGGCGGCATAGACGCCGTCGTCCCGCAGCGTCCGCCCGGCCGCCCTCGCGTACTCGACGGAGGTGAGGTGCGCGGGCACACGTGAGCCGCCGAAGACATCCGCGATCAGCACGTCCACGGATCCGGCCGGTGTCTCCTCCAGCAGACTGCGGGCGTCCGTGGCGCGCACGGTGACCCCGCTGCCGTCGGGGACCGGCAGCTGCTCGGTGACCAGGTCGAGGAGGCCGCGGTCGGCCTCGGCGACGATCTGCCGGGAGCCCGGCCGGGTCGCGGCGACATAGCGGGGCAGGGTGAGCGCACCGCCGCCGAGATGGAGTACGTCGACGGGCGCGTCCGGCTCCCCGACGCAGTCCAGGACATGGGCGAGCCGTCGCGCGTACTCGAACTCCACATGGGCCGGGTCGTCGAGGTCGACGTACGACTGGGGTGCGCCGTCGACGGTGAGCAGCCAGGCCCGGTCCCGGTCCACATCGGGAAGCAGTCTGGCGGTGCCCTGATCCACGTCCCGGATCACAGGTATCGGCTCGTTCACCCTTCCATTGTGGGGTGTGGGTTCAGCCGTTCAGAACCGCGGCGACCTTCTCGGTGTGCGTCGCGGACTGGGCGAGCCCGGCTCGCGCGGCGGCCGCCCGGCGGCTCGGGTCGAGAGGGTTGCGGCCGAATGCCTTCCTGGCGGCCGCGTCCGGGGTGATGACGGCGACCCGGGTGCCCCTCGCTTCGAGGTCGGTGGCCTGGGACCGGGGCGAGGCGATCACCTTGTTGCCACTGGCCGTCGGTGCGATGACGACGACGCGCTCGCATCCGGCCGCGAGATGGGCGTTGGCCGGGGAGTAGATCCCGCCGTCGATCCAGTCCTGGCCGTCGACGGTGGCAACCGGCCAGACCGCGGGAACGGCGCAGCTGGCGGTGACGGCGTCCGCGAGCGGGACACCGCTGTCCCTGTCGAACGTGTGGAGTTCCCCCGTGGCCGCGTGGACGGCGGTGATGCGCAGCTGCCGCTCGGGCCACTCGGGCGTCAGGAGCCGGCTCGCGATCAGAGCCCGCCGATCGGCCGCGGTGGTTCCGGTCCGGGCCTCCCGCGCCATTCGGGCCAGCTTCTGCCCGTACGCCTCGGGGGTGCCCGCGGTCAGCACGGCCCGGGCGTAGCGCATGAGGGTGGCCGTGCCGAGCCTGCCGCCGGTCTCGCCCTGCGGATCGGCGAGCTGGCGGGCGTACAGTTCCTGGAGGCCGAGCAGTCCGGAGGCGAGCTGGGCGCCGACGACGGCCCCGGCTGAGCTGCCGATGATGAGGTCGGCGGTGGACAGGTCCACACCCGCCTCGGCGAGTCCGTACAGGATCCCGGTCTCCCAGGCGCTTCCGGTGACGCCGCCGGCTCCGAGCACCAGTGCAATGTCTGCCATGCCGTCAGTCTTGCGCATGGCAACGGACCCGCCTCCCTGGGGCGCGGGGGACAGGTCCGTTGCGTGGCCGGGTACGGATCAGAGCAGGGCGGTCACGGTGCCCGCGCCGACCGTGCGGCCGCCCTCCCGGATCGCGAAGCCGAGGCCGGACTCCAGCGGTGTGTCACGGCCCAGCTCGACGGTCATGGTGACCGTGTCGCCGGGGCGAGCCACTGCCGCTGCGCCGAGGTCGATGTCGCCGACCACGTCCGCAGTGCGGATGTAGAACTGCGGCCGGTAGCCGGTGGCCACCGGTGTGGTCCGACCGCCTTCCCGCGCCGACAGGATGTACACCTGCGCGGTGAAGCGACGGCTGGGCGTCACGCTGCCGGGCGCCGCCACCACATGGCCGCGGCGGACCCGGTCACGCTCCACCCCGCGCACGAGCAGCGCCACGTTGTCGCCGGCCTGCGCGGACTCCATCGGCTTCCCGAAGGTCTCCAGACCGGTGACGACCGTCTCGATGTCCGCCCCGAGCACGGACACCCGGTCGCCGACACGGACGGTGCCGCGCTCGACGGCCCCGGTGACTACCGTGCCCCGGCCGGTGATGGTCAGGACGTTCTCCACGGGCAGCAGGAACGGCGCGTCGGTGTAGCGCACCGGCATCGGTACGTATGTGTCGACGGCGTCCAGCAGCGCCTCGATGGACGCGGTCCAGCGCGGGTCGCCCGACAACGCCTTCAGACCCGACACCCGGACGACGGGGACGCCGTCGCCGCCGTAGCCGTGCGCGGAGAGCAGCTCGCGGACCTCCAGCTCGACCAGGTCGGTCAGCTCGGGGTCGCCCGCGTCGGCCTTGTTGAGAGCGACGACGATGTGGTCGACGCCGACCTGACGGGCGAGCAGGACGTGCTCGGCGGTCTGCGGCATGATCCCGTCGACCGCGGACACGACGAGGATCGCCCCGTCGAGCTGCGCGGCGCCGGTGACCATGTTCTTGACGTAGTCGGCATGCCCGGGCATGTCGACATGCGCGTAGTGGCGGGTGTCGGTCTCGTACTCGACGTGCGCGATGTTGATGGTGATGCCGCGCTGCGCCTCCTCGGGCGCCCGGTCGATCCGGTCGAACGAGACGTACGAGGTGCTGCTGCCGGCACGGTCGCTGAGGACCTTGGTGATGGCCGCGGTCAGGGTGGTCTTGCCGTGGTCGACGTGGCCCATGGTGCCGATGTTGAGGTGCGGCTTGGTCCGCACGTATGCCGTCTTGGGCATGGCTCGATTCCTTCTGGATACGAAGCTGGGAGAGAAGACCCCAAGGCCCTGCCGACCCTCCCCTTGCGGGGTCCGCCGGACTGTCGGGGGAGGGTCAGCTTCGGGCGCCGCCGAAGGGCACTGCGGCAGCGGCGAACGCTGCTGCGTCAACTGCTGCTGCGGCAGCGGCGAACGCGGCGGCAACATCGAAAGCGGGAACGACGGCAGCCTTCGGCGCGCCCGCGACTGCGGACTGCGCTGCGAGGAAGGCGTACCGGAACATGGGTCCGATCATGGCCGACGGCCGCGGACCCGTCGAATGGTTTTCTCTCCGGGCGTTCCGGCAGCCCCGGTACGGGAGTTCATCCCCCCGCCGACAGGCTTCGGAGTTGCTTCATGTCCGCGCACCCACAGCGGTGGGAGCCGGTCCCGGGCACCGCCGACGCAGTCCCGTACTGCCGGCGGGGCGGCCCGTACGGGGCACATTACGGCGATCACACAAGGGTGTCGGTTAGTCTCCCCGAATGCTCGACCCCCTCCCCGACGCCCGGTCCGCCACCGGCCTGGCCGTGTGCTGTTCGAGGGCGCTGCGCTCGCCCTGGTCCCGGTTCTCGCTGCTCGTGGTGTTGCTGCTGGCCGCCGCGGCGACGATGCTGCTCCTCGAACCGCAGCGGTTGCTGGCCACCGGCTGGCCGGCCCGGTTGAGCAGCGGCGGCGCTGCGGTTGCGCTGTTCGGCGTCGCGTACGGGGTGTGCACCGTGGCGTTCGTACCGCGGCCGCTGCTCAATCTGGCCGCGGGGGCACTCTTCGGTTCGCAGGCCGGTCTGGCCGCCGCGCTGGCGGGCACGGTGCTGGGCGCGGGCATCTCGTTCGGCCTGGGCAGGGTGCTGGGGCAGGACGCGCTCCGCACGCTGCTGCGCGGGCGCTGGCTGAAGGCGGCGGATGGGCAGCTGAGCCGGCACGGCTTCCGTTCGATGCTGGCCCTGCGGCTCTTCCCTGGCGTGCCGTTCGCAGCCGCCAACTACTGCGCCGCGGTGTCGCGGATGGGGTATCCGCCGTTCCTGCTGGCCACCGGGATCGGATCCGTCCCGAACACCGCCGCATACGTCGTCGCGGGCAGCGAGGCCTCGTCGCCGACGTCGCCCGCGTTCCTGGCCGCGATGGGCTTCATCGTGCTGACCGGGATCGGCGCGGCCGTCGTGGCCTGGCGCAAGCGGCACCGTCTCGGCGCGAAATGACCGGCGCGCAGGGCAAGAGGCACGGTTCCGGCGGGGAATGATCCGCAGGCGGCGCCGGCGCAACCATCCCGACGCCGAACGACCTGGCGGCCGGTGCCGGCGGACCGACCGTGCGCCCGCTTGACGGGACCGGGCACAGCGCCGGCTCGGCCGATGGCCGGGGGCAACCGTCACCCCGTTCACCCGAGGGCGATACGCTTCCCGCGCACGACAGACGATCATCGGGCCCGCCGTGGCCCTTCCCTCACATGACCGCACTCCGCACGTTGCCGACGGCCCTGCTGTCCGTCGGCCGATGCACGATGACTTCCGGGATGGCCAAAGCCCCATGAGCTGGTTCGAATCGTTCGTCCTGGGCCTCGTTCAGGGACTGACCGAGTTCCTGCCGATCTCCTCCAGCGCGCACCTGCGGCTGACCGCTGCGTTCGCCGGCTGGCACGACCCAGGGGCGGCGTTCACCGCCATCACCCAGATCGGCACGGAGGCGGCCGTCCTCATCTACTTCCGCAAGGACATCGCGCGGATCGTCTCGGCCTGGTTCCGCTCGCTGACCAACCGGTCGATGCGCAGCAACCACGACGCCCAGATGGGCTGGCTGGTCATCGTCGGCTCCATCCCGATCGGCGTCCTCGGCGTGACCTTCAAGGACCAGATCGAAGGCCCCTTCCGCGACCTGCGGCTCATCGCCACCACCCTGATCGTCATGGGCATCGTCCTCGGCATCGCCGACCGTCTCGCAGCCCGGGACGAGACCGGCGGCAAGCACCGGGCCATCAAGGAGCGGAAGTCCCTCAAGGAGCTGGGCGTCAAGGACGGTCTGATCTTCGGCTTCTGCCAGGCGATGGCCCTGATCCCGGGTGTCTCCCGCTCGGGCGCAACGATCAGCGGTGGTCTGCTGATGGGCTACACCCGCGAGGCGGCGGCCCGCTACTCGTTCCTGCTCGCGATCCCGGCGGTGCTCGCCTCGGGCGTCTTCGAGCTGAAGGATGCGGGCGAGGGACACGTGTCGTGGGGGCCGACGATCTTCGCGACGTTCATCGCCTTCGGCGTGGGGTACGCCGTCATCGCATGGTTCATGAAGTTCATCACGACCAAGAGCTTCATGCCGTTCGTCATCTACCGCGTACTGCTGGGCGTGCTGCTGTTCGCCCTGGTGGGGGCCGGTGTGCTGAGCCCGCACGCGGGTGAGTCGGCGGGCTAGTACGGCTTCGAGCCCGATCAGGGCGGGGCGAGCCACCTGGAACGGTGGTTCAGCCAGGTCGCCTCGTGCGAGACGCGGCGACCTGGCCTGCCGGCCAGAGCCCTGCCACCTGCACCTGTGAAGGATGGGCGAGGTCTGACCGGTCCGCAGCCTCATCGGCGGAGGTGACCGCTTCCTGTTCATACGGGACGGCGAGGACGAATCCATCTCCTCGTGACCGGTGACGCCTAAGCGGGAGGGGACCGCGTCAGTCGGTGTCGGCCGCCGGCAGGTCGGGGGGCGCGACGAACAGGCCCGCGTACTGCGGCCGCGGCGGCTCGACAAGGTCGAGGGCAACCAACGCGTTTATGTCCTCGGCGCTGTCGTCCGCGCGGCGCGGTGAAGCGTCAGCCATCAAGTCTCCTGTGCATAGCGGTCGTTGTGAGGGCGCCGAGCCCGAGAAGGCTGCGGCTGGTGTCCGGCGACGGTGCCTCTGCACACTCCGGCGGCACACCAGGGCGTCCGGAACATCCGGCGGGGCCTGCAGGGAGTATCCACCAGGACACGTCCGGCCCTCAGCACCGGGCCTGCCGCCCCGCCCGTCCGTACCGTCCCTGCCGTCACCGCCGGGCGGCCGGCCAGGCCCGTATCCCCCTTCGGCGCACGTGCTCAGCGGCTCACCAGTCACCGGGCAGGGTGCGCTGTCGCGTCAGCGGACGACCTGGACGACATCGCACATGACGGAGCTCGAGTCCCCGGAGTTCTCGATCTCAAGGTGACGCATTGGACCTGCCACCGTCGGCCGTCGATGTCGAAGCACGGTCCGACGGACAGAAGTTGGCGCATCGTGAAGTTGGGCCCGCCCCTGCCCCGCTGTTGTACACCGTCACGGCGTTCGACGAGGCTCGGCTCTCGCCATCACTTCGGAGAGCGAGGCGGGCTGACTGCCGACGCCTGGAGTGGGGCGGGTCAGCACCGCCTTCATGACCGGTCCGGGGTGAAGTCACGCGCCTTGATCTTCGCCATCCGCCCGTCGGGGTGGTGCCAGACCATGCCCTCGCACCCGTCGGCCGTCGCCAGGGCCAGCGCGGCGCTCCGGATGCCCTCGAAGGTCAGCTCAGGCACGGCGACGTCCAGCGCGCGGGCGTGCTCGACAAGGCGATGGAGGTCGCTGCGCTCCGGGTTTCCGTTGATCTTCGGGCCGACCAGTTCGAAGGTCCCGGTGATCCCCTCGCAGGGTCCGATGTTCTGGACCGCCTCTTCGTGGAACTTCGCGAATGACGACTGGCCGATCGGCTCCCAGCCGACTGTCTTGCCGGTTGCGTCATCGGTGGAGACGACCACGTAGTTCGGCGGCAGCGCCTTGCCGGGTTTCACCTCGCGCCGTGCCCACCAATCACCGGCTTCATCGAGCATCACACACGTGCCGTCGTACTTACGGGTCGCGCGCCCTTCCCCGGCGAGCACCCACTCGCAGCCGGGCGTCACCTCCGGCAGGACGCGCGCGGGACGAGTGGCGAAGTCGCGGACGAACATGGTGGGAATCTTTTTCATTCCGGAAGTCTCCCGGTCGGCCGGCCGGCCCGCACGGGAATTTCGCTCACGCGGCGATCCACGCCTGCGCGACGGGCAGTCGTCCCGCTTCGGTGACCCGGATCAGCAATCCACCACCACGGACCAGCGGACGACCACCGCACAGGTCAAAGACGCAGGCCGACTCTCCGTACGCGACGACTCAGTACGCCACGACCGCCCATATCAGCGCCCCGACGACGGCCGCCGCGTAGCACCCCACGGCGGCGCGGACGAGGGTGCGCCGGGTGGAGTCGCTCCACGGTGTGCCGTCCAGCACTCTGGCCAGCACGGGCAGCACAAGGATCGCGTGCAGGCTGACTCCGTGCAGCGGTTTGAGTGATGCCGTGGAGGCGTAGCCGGCCAACTGGTGCCCGGTGCGCGTCAGATAGACGCCGCGGGCGATCATCGCAGCGCCTGCCAGCAGCCCGACGACAAGGATCGCGAAACCTGCCCGCAGCGCGAGCACCATCCCGGTCGGCCCTTCGGGACGCCGGACGAACGAGGCCACCGCCAGTGCGGTCAGAATGACGACCAGCACTGTCCCGCCGGCGGCCAGCGACATCGAGACCGCCGCGTCGAAGGGGGTCTCCATGTTGAAGTGGGACGGTACGCCGCGCCAGGCCTGGAGCGTGATGCCGGCGACCTCCAGCACGCAGTCGGCGGCGAACACCGCGAGCAGCACGGTACGGGTGCGGGCGCGTAGGCGTACGTACGAGGCCACCCAGCAGATCGCGATGAGCGTCAGTCCGAAGGAGAGCCCGAAAGTGACGGGCTTGCGCCAGGAGACCGGGCCGTCCCAGGTGCCGCCGTCGACGGCGAAGACGATCAGATGCAGCAGCCCGGAGACGACGAGCGCCGCGCCGGTCGCGTAACACAGGCGCTCCACCGGGCTCGGCTTCCGCCCTGTGGGCGCGATCGACGGTGAGTCGGGCGTGCTGCTGCGGACCGGTTCCGTCCTGGTGGATGCCGTGGGCTGGTTCTCCATGTCCGGAGCATCCCTCGATGGGTGTGCGGCCGTCGTCGTACGTCCGGAGGCAGTCGCCGTACGCCCTCCGGAGTACCGCGAACACCCCTCGCCGGATGACCTTAAGCCGTGGCCGCCGAGTCTCTCAAGGGGCTGCGCCTATCTCTGCGTGACGACCGGCGGGCTCCACTCGGAGGCTCAACTCGACTCTTGGTGTCCAGATAGCCGAACCCATGGGTCACATATGACCGATTAGCTCCTTCGGAGTTCCACGTACATGAACGCTGTTGTTGTGTATGACCTCTTGGCTCCGCCATCACATGGTGCTAGAACTCCTTTCGCATGGAGAGCAAGATCCTCGGATCACGCTGCGTCATGCCCAGGACCGCCTCCCCGCGGCCCTTCGTTCGCGTTTCGCCACCAGAGTGGAGGCAGTCGTTCGATGCACTTGTCAGTGAGCCGTCGCACCTTCTCCCGCCTCGCTGTCGCACCGGCAGCGGCACTTGTGATCGGATCGGCCGGGCGCGCCTCGGCCGCCGGAACCACGCCCCGTACCGCACCCGATCCCGCCTCCGCACGGACGCGCGGCGAGATCGCTGCGGCGGTTGACCGCGTCACCACGTTCATGGACGAGCACGTCTCCTACGGCGGCGGCTACGTCTGGAGCTACCTGCCGGACCTCTCGACCACTTGGGGCGAGATGGAAGCCCGGCGCACCATGTGCTGGATCCAGCCACCCGGCACGCCATCCGTCGGCCACAGCCTGCTCGACGCCTACCACGCCACCGGATCGGAGGCCTGCTACCGGGCGGCCAAGCGCACCGGGCTGGCCCTTGTCGACGCCCAACTGGCGTGCGGCGGCTGGAACTACATCCACGACACGGCGGGCCAGGGTTCGCTGCGGAAGTGGTACGGGACCATCGGTGCCAACGGGTGGCGCCTGGAGGAGTTCCAGCACTTCTACGGCAACGCCACGTTCGACGACGCGGCGACCTCGACCGCCGCTCAGCTGATCCTCCGGCTCCAACTGGAGCGGCCCCACCCCAGGTTCGAGGCCTCCCTGGACCGGGCGATCCGTTTCATCGTCGCGGCGCAGTACCGCGGCGGTATCGCCGACGGCGGCTGGCCACAGCGTTTCCCGGCCTTCTCCGGCTCCGCCAAGCAGACGCCCTGGCCGGACGAGCTGCCGTCGTGGCTGCCGTCCGACATCCGGCACGGTATGGAGGACGGCGACTACACCGGACATGTGACCTTCAACGACAACGTGCTCGGCGAGAACATCAAGTTCCTGCTGATGTGCATCACCGCCCTCGGACGCCGGGACCTGATCCCCAATGTCAGGCGGGCCATGGGCTGTCTCCACCGCATGCAGCAGCCGGGACCGCAGGCCGGCTGGGGGCTCCAGCACCTCGCCCACGCAACAGGCGGCCGACCGGCCGGCGCCCCCGCCGGCGCCCGGTCCTACGAGCCGCGGGCACTGGTCACCCACACCACTCAGACCAACGTGTCGCAGCTCTTCGCCTACTTCCGGCTCACCGGTGACCATGAGTTCCTGCGCCGCGTCCCGGAAGCCATAGCCTGGTTGGAGAGCTGCCGGCTGACGGACCAGCAGAAGGCTGAGAACCCGCTGCTGGCCTCCAACACACACCCGACCTTCGTCGAACTGGGCACCAACCGCGCCCGCTTCGTACACCGCTTCGGCTCCAACATCCGCAACGGCGCCTATTACAACGACTACGACCACCGGGACACCCCGAGCCACTACGGCGGCGGCCGCAAGGTCGACACCGCCGCGCTGCGCGCGACGTACGAGGAGCTCATGGGGATGAGCCGGTCCGAGGTGGCCGACCTCAAGGCCCGCTCGCCCCTCTCCGCCCGCGGCAGGCGTGAACTGCCGGACTACTTCTCGGTGAGCGACCTCAGTCTCGACGACCTGTTCCGGGACGCCGATCTGTCGCTGCCGACCGTGACCCGGGCGCAGGCCGATGCCGTCGTCGAGGGACTCGGCGGCCGCGATCACTGGCTGACGCCGATCGGTTCGATCACCAACCCCTACCGGGGTCCGGCACCCGCGACGCCGTACGACGGCAAGGCCTATATGAGCCGCAATGTGGGCGACATCTACGACACCTCGCCCTACGACCCGCTCAAGCCGCCACTGGAATCCCCCTATACGTCGCAAGCCAGTCCACTGGGCATCACCACGTCCGACTTCATCGAGAATCTCGGCACGCTCACGGCGTACATCGCCGGCAGCTGATACGCCCGCCGCTCCACCATGAGGGCGGCCGTTGCCGGATCACCCTCAACTGAAGCGCGTCGCAGAAGTCCCGAAGCCGACAGTCCGGAGAGACCGGAAACCTGTCTGCTCGTGCCCTTCCGCGACGCGCTTCAGCGCTTCGCACCGCTTCGCCGTTCACGCTTCGGCTGCTCCTGCGCCGGACGCCGACCGGCCGTAGCGTACGGAACACGACCGGGGTAATACAGGGCGGACACGGCCGGAAGTCCATGCCAAATGCCCCGTACACGTACCAGCCTGGGACGTGTACCGCTGGACCCTGGAGGACTCCATGACCACCGCCGAGCTTCCCGTGATCGCCGCCGTCGACGGTTCGTGGCGCAGCTACGAGGCGCTCGAGTGGGCCGCGCGCGACGCCGTCCGGCGAGGGCTTCCGCTGACGATCGTGCATGTCAGGCCGCTCAATCGGCGTACCAGCCAGGAGGCGCAGCGGCGCGAGGCCGAGGAACTGCTCGCGGAGTCCGTGGGCCGGGTGGCGCAGGTCGCTCCGACCCTGCACACGTCGACCCTCGCTCCGATGGACTTCCCGGCGGCGGCGCTGATCGCACTGAGCGAGCACGCGTCGTTGCTCGTACTGGGCTCGCGCGGGCTGGGCGGTTTCCGGTCACTGCTGATCGGCTCGAACAGTCTGACGACCGCCTCGATGGCGAGGTGTCCCGTCGTCGTCGTTCACACCGGCCGGGCGGACGAAGAGGAGGCGGAGGCGGCGGAGACATTCTCGGACATTGTCGCGGGGGTGGCCGCCGACGAAAGCAGTGAGGCGGTGCTGGACTTCGCGTTCGAGGCCGCCATGACCCGGCCCGGAGCGCGCCTGCGGATCGTGCACGGCTGGACGATGTTCTCGTCGATGCTCTCCGGCGGCCCCGTCTTCGACCGGGATGCGGCGGCAGGCGCGGCCGAGCGGACCCTCGCGGAGCTCACCGCCGGGCGGACGGAGAAGTATCCCCAGGTCGAAGTTGTGCAGGAGCCGGTCCACGGATCCGCGTCCCACACCCTGGTCACGGCGTCGGCGACCGCCGCCCTCACGGTGATCGGGCGGCGCAAGGGCGGCGAGGAGCTCGGATTCGGGCTGTCCCCGGTGGCGCAGACAACGCTCACTCATGCACTCGGGCCGGTGGCCGTGGTCCCCTGCTGAGACGGGCACGGGCGGTGCGGGTTCCGGCCGTGGCGTTCTTGTCGTCCGAGCTCCCGGTCCGGGGTTCCGGGCGGCGAATCATGGTCGGACATGGCGCCGCGCGTGCACAGCCCTTGGCGTCTGCGGTCGGCGGGCACACACTGGCCGGATGACGCAGCGCGTGGCTCTCGCGACCGTGATGGACCAGCTGTCCATCGACGCAGTGATCACCGGCTATGCGGTGGCGGTGGACGACGGCTCCTGGCAGGACTACCGGGACCTGTTCACCCCGGACGGCCGCGCCGACTACCGCACCGCAGGCGGTGTCGAGGGGCCCGCCGCCGAGGTCGCGGAATGGCTCGCGGAGACGATGCGGCTCTTCCCCGTACGCCAGCACCTGATCGTCAACCGCCGGCTCGACCTCCAGGACCTGGGCGGCTACCCCGGTGACCGCGCCGATGTGCGGGCCGACTACCTGAACCCCATGCGGCTGGAGAGTTCGCGGGACGGCGGCGGCGTCGCAGCCCCTGACGCCACCGCGCCGAACTTCGCCTCCGGCGGCCGGTACACCTTCGGGCTGTTGCGTACGGACGTCGGCTGGCGGATCCGTACCGTGACCGTCCACGAGAAGTGGCGCAGCCTCTCCGGCTCCCTCGCACCGAGCTGAGCCGCTCAGGCCCGCACCCGGCCTGGCCGCACCCGTTCCGCTCCCCCCACACTGGGTAAGGAGAAGGGCACCACTGCTCACCGGTCAGGTCGAGGAGGTGCGGTATGCGGATTCCGGTCGGCCGGCGTGAGCAGCGGGAGCGGATGCTCCGGTCACCCTGGTGGCGCGGCGGTGGAGCCCTGCTCGCCGGGGCACTGCCCGCGCTCGCCTTCCCGGCCCCGTCGCTGTGGTGGTTCGCCTACGTCGCGCTGGTGCCCTGGCTGCTGCTGATCCGCTCGGCCGGTACCGCGCGCCGGGCGGCGCTCGACGGCTGGCTCGGCGGGACGGGCTACCTGCTCGCCGTGCACCAATGGCTGATGCCGAGCCTGCATGTGTTCATCGTCGTTCTCGCGGCGCTGCTCGGTCTGCTGTGGGCGCCCTGGGGCCTGCTGGTGTCCAGGATGCTCGGCGGCGCCCCGTCCGTCGCGACGGCCACGGCCGCCGTGCTCGTGGTGCCTTCCGGCTGGCTGATCATCGAGCTGGCCCGCTCCTGGGAGGGTCTCGGCGGTCCCTGGGGACTCCTCGGTGCGAGCCAGTGGCAGGTGCCCGCTGCGCTCCGGGTGGCATCGGTCGGCGCCGTGTGGCTGGTGAGTCTTATGGTGGTGGCGGTGAACACAGCGGTCACCCTGCTGTTCCTGACGCCCGGCGCACGGACGGCCGCGGCGGTCGCCATCGTGGTGGGCGCGCTGGCCGTGGGCGCGATATGGACGTGGGCGCCGCAGCCGGAGCAGTCGGGCGTGGCCCGGATCGCCGTCGTGCAACCGGGGGTCGTCGCGGGCCCGAACAGCGTTGCGCTCCGCTTCGCGCGCAGCGAGCAGCTGACCCGCACGTTGGCGGGCCGCGACGTCGATCTGGTGGTGTGGGGCGAGAGCAGTGTCGGCCAGGATCTGTCCCGGCGGCCGGACCTGGCCGCGCGGCTCGCGAAACTCTCGCGCGAGGTCGGCGCGGATGTGCTGGTGAACGAGGATGCCCGGCACACCGGCACATCGGGTCGGACGGGGATATTCAAGAGCGCGGTGCTGGTGGGACCGGACGGCCCGACCGGGGACCGCTACGACAAGATGCGTCTGGTGCCGTTCGGTGAGTACATCCCGGCCCGTTCGGTGCTCGGCTGGGTGACCTCGGTGGGCAAAGCGGCGGGCGAGGACCGGCTGCGCGGCACCCGGCAGGTGGTGATGTCCGTTCCCGTGCCGCCTCGCACGGGCGGGTCCACCGGGTCCCCCGCCGAGGTCCGCGCCCCGGAGCACACTCTGCGGATCGGGCCGCTGGTCTGCTTCGAGTCGGCGTTCCCCGACATGAGCAGGCGGCTGACCCGAGACGGGGCACAGCTGCTGATCGCCCAGTCGTCGACCTCTTCGTTCCAGCACACCTGGGCGCCGGAGCAGCACGCCTCGCTCGGCGCGCTGCGGGCCGCCGAGAACGGCCGCCCGATGGTGCATGCCACGCTCACCGGCATCAGCACGGCGTACGACCCGCAGGGCCGGCGCGTCGGCACGCCGCTGGGCACGCATACGAGCGGGGCTGCCGTCTTCGACGTACCGCTTGCCAGTGGCAGCACCCTCTATGTGCGGCTGGGCGACTGGCCGGTGTACGGCGCGCTGGCCGTGCTGGCCGCATTCTGCGCCTACGAGGGCGGCCGGTCAGTGCGCCGGCGTGACCCGGTGGAGCCGACCGGTGCCGTGGGTCCGAAGGCCGGGGTGCCCGGTCCCTGACCGGGCACTCACACTATGACGGACCGTTCACGGAGACGATGTGCCCCTGCGCGTCGACGGTGAGCGCGACCCGCTCGACCTTGTTCCTCACAGCGAGCACCAACCACACGGCCCCCCACAGGAAGCAGCTGAACACCATCAGGAGGGCGTGCAGCACGTGGTTGAGCGGCTGCCCCCTGACCATCACGACCTGTGTGTCGGCCCGGGACTCCACCCGCCAGCCGGTGGCGATCCGCTGATTGACCGCCCAGTCGAGGATCAGGCTGCGCTGTGTCGCATCGGGGGGCCGCCCGTCCGCCGCGTAGTAGCCGGGCGGTGGTTGCAGCGCACCCCATCCGTGTGGCTCGTCGTGAGGCTTCACGAGGTCACCTCCACGGGCCGGCGGTCCATTGCCCTCAGCCTGCCCCGGGGCCGAGCGGGACGCATCCGGAGCGGAACGAAACCCGTCCTGACCTGCAAATTCCGCTGCGGACGGTCCGCTGTGGCGCAGTGCGCCGAGGGGTGTCCGACCCTGTTCCGCCGGGCCCCCTAGGCGCAGTCCAGGTCACGCAGGATGCGCTCGCACAGCTCGTGGGTCTCAAGAGCGTCCCGGGCGCTCAGCAGCTTTCCGGCCCGCACGGCGTCCAGGAAGGTCAGCACGCCCTGCTCGATGCCGCGCTGGCGGGCGACCGGCACCCAGTCGCCCCGTCGCCGGACGCTCGGCTGCCCCTTGTGGTCGATCACCTCTGCGAGGTTCACCACCTCGCGCTTGGAGTCCTGCCCGGAGACCTCGAGCCGCTCCTCCGTCGAGCCGCTGAGCCGGTTCATCGCACCGATGGCGGTGAAACCGTCGCCGGACAGCTGCAGCACGACATGGTGCATCAGCCCGTCGCGGATCCTGGCCCGTACGACGGTGTGCTCGACCGGGCCCGGCACCAGGAAGCGCAGGGTGTCGACGACATGGATGAAGTCGTCGAGCACCATCGCCCGCGGCTCCTCGGGCAGACCCACCCGGTTCTTCTGCATCAGGATCAGTTCGCGGGGCTGCTCGATGCATTGCGCGTAGCCGGGCGCCAGCCGCCGGTTGAAGCCGACGGCCAGGCTGACACCGCGCTCCTCTGCGAGGTGTACCAGCCGCTCGGAATCGGCGAGTTCGTAGGCGAGCGGCTTGTCGATGTACGTGGGAACACCCGCATCGAGAAGCCGGCCGGCGATCTCCGGGTGCACGGAGGTCGGGGCGTGGACGAACGCGGCGTCCAGGCCCGCGGCGATCAGCGAGTCGAGGTCGGTGTGACGCTGCTCCGGCGGGATCCGGTGGGTCTCGGCGACGGCGGCCAGGGTGGCGGGGGTACGGGTCTGCAGATGCAGTTCGACCCCGGGCAGGGTGGTGAGTACCGGCAGATACGCCTTCTGCGCGATGTCGCCGAGCCCGATGCAGCCGACCTTCACAGGGGTCTCCCTCTCGCAATGACCCGCCCGTGGCTACCGCTGCGACATGGGCGTGTCCTTCGTCCCGGCAGCATACGTGTGCTGCGGCGGCCGCCAGTCGGCGATGCCGTCGAAGGTGCGCAGGACGAGGCCGGGCCCGAAGCGGGAGACGGCAGACATCAGGGTGTCGCGCAGCGCGACGGCAGGAGGGCTGGTCAGGCGCATCAGCCGGGTCACGTGGGCGGCCTTGCGGACGATGCCGCCCGTCCGCGGGACCCGGTCCGCGCTGTACGCGGCGAGGGCCGCCGCCAGGTCGCCGTCGGGCGCCGCGTGGTGGGCGAGCACGATGCCGTCCTCGATGGCCTGGTTGCCGCCCTGTCCGAGCGTCGGCGCCATGGCGTGGGCGCAGTCGCCGACCAGGACGGTGCGGCCCCGGTGGAACGCCCGCAGAGGGTCGATCAGATGGTGCACGTCGTTGCGGAGAATCCGGTCGGGTTCGACGGCGGCGATGATTCCGGGGATCGGGTCGTGCCAGCCGCCGAACCGGTGCAGCAACTCGGTCTTCTCGTCGGCGGCCCGCTCTCCGGCGGGTGCGACCGCGGCCGCGTACGCGTAGATCCGGCCGTCCTTGAGCGGCTGGGCGCCCCAGAGGGCGCCTCGGCCCCAGGTCTCGTGCGGGGCGAAGGGCTTCCCGGGCCCGGGGACGACGACGCGCCAAGTGGTGAAGCCGGCGTACGACGGTCCGGGGTGCGCGGGGAAGAGCAGGGAGCGTACGGCCGAGTTGATGCCGTCGGCGCCGACGACGAGGTCGGCCTCGATGTTCCCGGCCGGTGTTGCGACGACGGCCCGGGCCCCGCCCGCGGTGCCCTGGTCCACGAGTTCCGCCGCCGCCCCGGTACGGATGGCGGATGCGGGCAGTTCGGCGGCGAGGGCATCGATCAGGGTGGCGCGGTGCACCAGGACGATCGGACCGCCGAACCGCTCGGTCGCAGCGACGCTGTCGGTCCGGGCCAGCCAGCGGCCGTCCGGTCTGCGCATACCGCCGTCGCCCTGCCAGGCGGCCAGGGACCTGATCCGGTCACCGAGGCCGATCACGTCCAGGGCGCGCTGGGCGTTGGGCGCGAGGCCGATACCGGCGCCGACGGGCTCCAGGGAGGCGGCCCGCTCCATGACAGTGACCTGCCAGCCACGCCGGTGCAGGGCCACGGCGGCGGTCAGACCGCCGATCCCGCTGCCGATGACGACCGCATGTGGCCTGGCCATGATTCCTCCTCGGAACTACAGCTGTAGTGACGGACTCACCGTACTACAGGTGTAGTCGCGGCGATAGGTTGGTCCCATGGCCACAAGCACCACACGCGCCCCCGGCACCTCCCGGGCCGACCTGATCACCGATGCCGCCCTGGCGTTGCTCGCCGAGCGCGGAATGCGGGGTCTCACCCATCGCGCCGTCGACGAGCGCGCCGGACTCCCCCAGGGCTCGACGTCCAACTACGCCCGCACCCGGCAGGCCCTGCTGGAAGCGACGGTGCGGCGGCTGGCGGAGCGCGAGGCGCAGGTGCTCGCCCCGGGCGAACTCCCGATGCCGGGCGGCGAACCGGCCGACGGAGTGCAGGGGGAAGCCTCCGATGGCCCGGACGCGCTGGTCGCCGGTCTCGCACTGGCCCTGCACCGGTATCTGACCCGCCACCCCGAGCTGCTGATCTGCCGGTACGAACTCGCCCTGGAAGCCACCCGGCGGCCGGAGTTGCGGGAGTTCTTCGACGCGACGGGCCGCCAGTTCCGCGAACCCCTGGTGGCGCTGATGACGGCGGCCGGTTCGGCCGAACCGGAACGGCACGCTCTGTCCCTGGTGGCCTGGTGCGAAGGGCTGATGTTCTCCTGCGCCGCGGGGTCGTACCACCGGTCCGTACCGACCGCGGCAGAGCTGCGCACCGGCTTCACCGAGCTGTTGCGCGGAATGCTGGGGCCCCGCGGACAATAACGTCTGGCCCGTACATGATCACTGGTAAAGAATGACCGGCATGACGACGCGCGAACGCTCCGAACCCGCCATCAACGCCGCCGAACGCCCGATGCTTGAGGGCTGGCTCGACTATCACCGCGACACCCTTGCGCTGAAGTGTGCGGGCCTCACCGACGCCCAGCTGCGCGAGGCCTCCGTGCCGCCGTCGGAGCTCAGCCTGCTCGGGCTCGTACGGCACATGGCGGAGGTGGAGCGCGGCTGGTTCCGCGAGGTCCTGGCCGGTGAGGACGTGAAGCCGATCTACGGGACGGACGAGGACCGGGACGGCGAGTTCCATCTCACCGAGGCGGACACCTGGGAGAAGGACGCGGCGATCTGGCAGGCGGAGATCGCGCAGGCCCGGGAGATCACCGCGAACGTCGGCCTCGACGACCTGTCGGTCGGCCTGAGCCGCAAGGGCGAGCAGTTCAATCTGCGGTGGATCTACACCCACATGATCGAGGAGTACGCGCGGCACAACGGCCACGCCGATCTGGTCCGGGAGAAGATCGACGGCTCGACCGGCGACTGATCCGGCCCAGGACCCGCCCCGGAGCCGACGGGGGAGCCGGTTCGGCCCGATCCGCGCCTGACCCTCGCCCGCGTCCCCGGGGAGCGACAGCGGCCGGGCGTTGCGCCGACCGGGGGTCACTCGTGCGGGCCAATCATGACTTCCCCGCTCCCGCGATGCGCTGCCCGCACAGCAGAGTTGCCCAGGTGCAACGAACCAGAATCGCCGTGCAGCTCCTGGTCGGGGTGGCAGTCACTGCCGTGTCCGGCTGCGTGTCCGTGGAGCCCCAGCCGGGCCTTGCGCCCCGGCCCCAGACCAGCAGGCCCGTCCAGGACCTGGCCCCCCAGATCGTCCGGCCACCGGTCCGGGACACCCTGGAGGCTCTGCCTGACCCGAAGCCCTCCGAGGCAGCATCCGGGCCGGCCACCGGGGCCCCCTCGGAGACCCGCCGCAGCGCGCCGCGCGCTCCGCAGCAAAGGCAGCATCCAGGCGTGACCGGGCCATGGCCGGCCCGCGCCCCGCGCGCGGTGTCCGCACCGGCCCCTGCCCTGCCGTCCTCCCCCGCCACCGGGACGGACGTCTGCGCACTCGGGCGGGGATACGGCGGCTGGCCGACGGGCAGCCCCCAGTCCCGGATCTGCGAAGACACCTACGGCCACTGATCCCACAGCCGCCGCTCCAGCCGCCCGATCGCCGCCCGGACCCCACCCCCGTACCCGTCGTCCATCCCGTCGTCCGCGAGCACGTCGGAGGCCTTCCGGGCCCGGTTCAGATGGATCCAGGCAGCTTCCGGGCGCTGGAGCTTCACATAGTCCGCCGCGAGGCTGAGATGGAGCGCGGGATAGAAGGCCCGGACCGCGAGCGCGTCCCGGTGCTCCGCGGCCCGCTCGTCAGTCAGCCCCTCTGCGGCAGTCAATGCCCTCAGGTCCCAGGCCAGTTCATCACCGGGATCGTCCTGGGTGTCCGCCATGTAGTGCGCGAGGGTGCAGCGGTGAAGGGCGTCGCCGTCCTCGCCGATCTCCGACCAGAGTGCGCCGAATCGGTTCCGGGCCTCTTCCCGGTCGCCACCGTGCAGCAGCATGATCGCCTGGCCGATCCTGGTCATGACGGCGTCCCTCGACGCCTCCTGCTGCTGCTCCGTCACCGCGGTCTCCCTCGCACCTGCCCAGCCGATCCCGGTCGGATCCGACCGCACCCGCCGCCGCGTCGCATCCGGTCGCTGCATAGCGTCCGGTCGCTGCGTCACGCCCGATGGAGTCCGTTCGAATCCGGTCGGCTCGACGCTAGCCGCTGATGCGGGCAAACCTGCTCAGGCTCGGGCAAAGCACCCGAGCCTGTCGGACAGGTGCCTGCGGTCAGCCCAGGTCGGGGATGCGCCAGTCGACGGGCTGGTGCCCCTGTGCCGCAACGGCGTCGTTGATCTGCGTGAACGGACGGGAGCCGAAGAACTTCTTCGCGGACAGCGGCGACGGGTGCGCGCCCTTGACCACCACATGGCGCTCCTCGTCGATCAGCGGGAGCTTCTTCTGCGCGTAGTTGCCCCAGAGGACGAAGACCGCCGGATCGGGCCGCGAGGCCACCGCGCGGATCACCGCGTCCGTGACCTTCTCCCAGCCCTTGCCCTTGTGCGAGTTCGCCTCGCCGGCCCGGACCGTCAGCACGGCGTTGAGCAGCAGAACACCCTGCTCGGCCCACGGCATCAGATACCCGTTGTCCGGGACCGGCAGGCCGAGCTCCTCCTTCATCTCCTTGTAGATGTTCCGCAAGGAGGGCGGCGTCCTGACGCCGGGCCGCACGGAGAAGCACAGCCCGTGCCCCTGCCCCTCGCCGTGGTAAGGGTCCTGGCCGAGTACCAGGACCTTCACCTTGTCGTACGGAGTGGCTTCCAGTGCGGCGAAGACCTGCTCGCGCGGCGGATAGACCGGCCCCTTGGCCCGCTCCTCCTCGACGAACTCGGTGAGCTCCTTGAAGTACGGCTTCTGCAGCTCTTCGCCGAGGACGCCGCGCCAGGACTCGGGCAACAGGTCGGTGTCGGTCACTTCAACAACCTCCGGTACGCAAATCGGTTCTTGTCCGAGAACCTACCGGGGGCCACTGACAGTCGACCGGGCACGCCCTACCAGCTGGTCTTGCGGTACAACTCCCACATCTGCATGACCGTCTGCGGGTCCAGGGCGCGCTCGCCGCCGCCGATGTCCTCGCCCGCCGCCACGTACAGCTTGCCCTGCCACAGCGGCAGCAGCCGGACGTCGTCGACCAGGATCTTCTGGGCCCGCTCGAACTGCTTGCTGACCGCGCCCCGGTCGCTCTCCTGGCGGCTCTGCGGCAGCAGATGCTGGGTGATCTCGTTCTTCACGTACGGCATACCGGTGACGGTGTCCTTGCCCACGAAGGGGGCGATGAAGTTGTCCGGGTCCGGGAAGTCCGGGAACCAGCCGCGGCCGAAGACAGGGTAGTCGCCCTTGGTGTAACCCGCCTGGAACGTCTTCCACGGAGCGCTCTTCAGCGTGATCTTGAACAGCCCGGAGGCCTCCAGCTGCCGCTTGAGCTCATCGAACTCGGGGGCCGTGGAGGAGCCGTACCGGTCGGTGGTGAACCAGAACGTCATCGCGACGGGCTCGGTGATGCCGGCCTTGACGAGGATCTGCTTGGCCTTCTCCTTGTCCGGGTCACCGAAGTTGTCGAAGAAGCTGGTGGTGTGGCCTGCGATGCCCTTGGGCACCATGGAGTACAGCGGTTCGGCAGTGCCCTGGTACACCTTGGCCACCAAGGCGTCCCGGTCCACGAGCTGGGCGATGGCCCGCCGGACGGCCGGGTTCCCGGCGGCCGGGTCCTCGGGGTTGAAGACCAGGAAGCGGATGTCGGCGCCGACGGTCTCGATGAGCTGCAGCTTGCTGTTCTGATCCTTGTTGTCCTCGAGCTTGACGACCTCCTCGGCGGTGAGGCCGCGGTAGGTGGCGTCGATCTCGTTCTTCCGCAGCGCGTCGACCATGGGGGCGGACCCCTTGAAGTACCGGATGGTCACGGCATTGTTCTTGCGGTTGGCGAAGCCCTTGTAGTTCTGGTTCTTCACCAGCTCGGCCCTGTCCCCCGGCACGTACGTGTCCAGGAGATAGGGGCCGGATCCGGTGACCTTGCCGTCCGTGCGGACCTGGTCCTTCGGATAGTCGCTGGGCGCAACCAGAGACATCGCGGGGGTGGCCAGGACGAACGGGAAGGTGGCGTCCGGCTTGTTGAGGTGGAAGACGACCTTGTCGTCGCCCACGGTCTCGACCCGGTCGAGCGAGCCGAGCAGGCCGAGCGGGCCGCCCTTGACCTTGATGGTCAGGATCCGGTCGATGGAGTACTTCACGGCCTCGGCGTCGAGCTTGTCCCCGTTGGAGAACTTCAGCCCCTTCTTGATGGTGCAGCGGTACGCCGTGCTGGTCCGGTCGGTGAAGGTGCAGGACTCCGCGGCATCGGGCTCGGGGCTCGTACTGCCGGTGGGGAAACTCACCAGGGTCTGGAAGACATTGCGCATCAGCTCCCAGGAGTTGTCCCACGCCGCCGCCGGATCGAGAGTGGAGGGCTCACTCGTGGTACCGACGACTATCTTCTGATCCGCTTCCGAGTCGCTGTCGGACAAAAGACCGCAGCCGGCCAGCAGAGAAAGGGAAGCAAGGGCTGCAGCGGCCTGCAGCCTGGCCCGGTAGAACACGTGCACGCTCCTCGATCAGCCATGGGTCGGCAGACCATACCGCAGCGCCCCGTCGGGTCAATCCCTACGCCCGACGAGGCACTTGAGGCAATCAGGGCTAAACCGGCTCAGGCTGTGCTCAGCCCACACCCGCGTTCAGGAAGATACCTCCGTCGACCACCAGCGTCTGTCCCGTGATCCAGTCGGACTGGTTCGACGTGAGGAACGCGGCGGCGCCACCGATGTCCTCGGGGACCCCGAGCCGGCCGAGCGGATAGGCCGCGGCGGCCTCCGCCTCACGGCCCTCGTACAGCGCCAAGGCGAACCTGGTCTTCACGACCGCGGGGGCGATGGCGTTGACCCGCACGGCCGGTGCGAACTCGTGCGCCAGCTGAAGGGTCAGATTGACCATGGCGGCCTTGCTCATGCCGTACGCGCCGATGAACGGCGAGGCGGAGACACCGGCGACCGAGGCGATATTGACGATCGCCCCGCCGTTCTCCTTCTGCCAGGCCTTCCAGGTCTGCTGGGCGAAGCCGAGCGCCGAGATCACATTGGTCTCGTAGACCTTGCGGGCAACAGCCAGGTCGAGCTCCGCGATCGGGCCGAAGACCGGGTTGGTACCGGCGTTGTTGACCAGGAAGTCGACGCGTCCGAACGCCTCCATGGTGCGCTCGACAGCCGCCGCCTGGTGCGCCTCGTCGTGCGCCTTGCCGGCGATGCCGATGACCCGGTCGGAGCCGAGCTTCTCGACGGCCTCTTTGAGTGCGTCCTCGCCGCGCCCGGTGATGCACACCCGGTCGCCACGGGCGACGAGCGCCTCGGCGATCCCGTAGCCGATCCCCCGGCTCGCGCCCGTGATCAGCGCGACCTTCCCACTGTCCTGCACAGTCATGATCTCCGTTGCCCTTCGGGTCAGTTGAGCGGTCCGCCGGCGACGTACATGACCTGACCGGAGACGAAGCCTGCCTCCTCGCCCGTGAAGAAGGCGATGGCGTTGGCGATGTCCTCGGGGCGGCCGACGCGCTGCACGGGGATCTGAGTGGCCGCGGCGGCCTGGAACTCCTCGAAGCCCATGCCGACCCGGGCCGCGGTCTGCGCCGTCATCTCGGTGACGATGAAGCCGGGCGCGACAGCGTTGGCGGTGACGCCGAACTTGCCGAGCTCCTTGGCGAGGGTCTTGGTGAAGCCCTGCAGACCGGCCTTGACCGCGGAGTAGTTGGCCTGGCCTCGGTTGCCGAGCGCCGAGGAGGAGGACAGCGAGACGATACGGCCGAACTTGGCGTCCACCATGTGCTTCTGGACGGCCTTGGCCATCAGGAACGCGCCCTTGAGGTGCACGTTCATCACGGTGTCCCAGTCGGACTCGCTCATCTTGAAGAGCAGGTTGTCGCGGAGCACGCCCGCGTTGTTGACGAGGATCGTCGGGGCGCCGAGCTCGGCGGCGACACGCGCCACGGCGGCCTCCACCTGGGCGCTGTCCGACACGTCGCAGCCGACGGCGAGGGCGGTGCCCCCGGCGGCGGTGATCTTCTCGACGGTGTCCTTGCAGGCCGCCTCGTCGAGGTCGAGTACGGCGACGGCGCGGCCCTCGGCCGCCAGGCGTACCGCGGTGGCGGCGCCAATGCCCCGCGCCGCTCCCGTCACGATGGCGACGCGCTGCTCGGTGGTGGACATGCTTGGTTCTCCTCGCCCTTGGATCGCGGCTCAGCGGACGTCAGGAAGTTCCCGATAACTGAGCAACCGCTTAGTACCTTCAGCAGACGAGACGCTAGAAGCCCTGGCACTCGGTGTCAACGGCCCACGGGGACAGCAGCGCATGTCACACCTGTCGGTGCCGCGGCCCCAGGTGGGCAGGGGCGGCGCCGACAGGTGCCGGATCAGCGCACCAGCAGGTCGAGCAGCCGCTCGACCTCGGCCTCCGGATCGGTGGTGAGACCGCTGTGCACCGCGCTCGGCTGAACGACCGTGGAGCGCGGGGCGATCAGCCAGCGAAAGCGCCGGCCCGCATCGTCACAGGCGGCCTGGCCGGCCGCGTCGCCACCGTCGCAGACGCCCTCGACGGCCCGCAGCGCCGCTCGCACGCCGACCACGTCGGCGTCCGGGTCCAGAGCCTTCAGCTTGTTCTCGTCGAGATGGGTCCGGGCGGCCACGAAGGACTTGGCGCGGCAGTACACCAGCACACCCGCGTTGAAGCACTCACCGCGCTCGACCCGGGGCACGACGCGCAGCAGCGCGTACTCGAAGACCTCGCGCTCGCTCACCGGCCGCCCTCCTTGCTGCTCCGCGTCTGCGCCGTACCGGCCAGGTCCGAACCGGCCTGCTCGGCCGCGGCCTTCTCGGCCAGGTCCTTCTTGGTGGGGTGCGGCCACGGTGCCAGGTGCTCGGTGAGCCACCCCGGCGCCTGGGACGGCTTGGTCTTCGTGGGCGCGTCCATCGAGATCCGCTCATGAATGGTGGCGGCGCGTGCCAGCAGCGGCGCCGCATAGGCGCGGCGCAGCGCGTCGGTCGTGTCGAAGCCGGGCTCGTCGACCAGCCACTCGTCGGGCACCTCGGCGGTCACCTCGGCCAGCAGTTGTTCGGTGACGAGCGGGGCGAGCTCGGCGGCCGCAGCCGCGATGTCCGGGCCGAAGGGCGCGAGCACATGGTCGGAGGCGTTGTACGGCTTGGCGGCCGACGCCTGCACACCCGGCCAGTTGTGGTGCCAGATCATCGTGGCGCCGTGGTCGATGAGCCAGACATCGCCGTGCCAGACCAGCATGTTAGGGTTCCGCCACGATCGGTCGACATTGTTGATCAACGCATCGAACCAGACGATCTTCCCGGCCTCTGCCGGGTCCACCTGGTAGGCGAGCGGATCGAACCCGATCGAACCGGGCAGATAGTCCATACCGAGATTCAGCCCGCCGCTCGCCTTGAGCAGCTCCTGCACCTCCTGATCCGGCTCCGCGAGCCCGATGACCGGGTCGAGCTGGATCGTGACGAGTTCCGGGACCCGCAGTCCCAGCCGCCGGCCGAGCTCCCCGCAGATGACCTCGGCGACGAGGGTCTTGCGGCCCTGTCCTGCGCCGGTGAACTTCATGACGTAGGTGCCGAAATTGTCGGCCTCGACAATTCCAGGCAGGGATCCGCCTTCCCTCAGGGGGGTGACGTAGCGGGTCGCGGTGACTTCTGTGAGCATTTTCCCAGGTTATCGGGCCCGACATCCGGTCTTCACGAGTAACGGTGCGGGCCGAAGACCCCTTTCCACCGGAACCTGGCACGAGTCGTGGGGAGAGCCTGGGAGTTTCGGCTCCGGACTTCGCTCTCCTGCTGCCCGGCGGACCTTCGGCCGACGCCCCCGGCAGCCGCGCACCTCGTTGATCACGCAGGACGTGATGGTGGTCCCGCCGAGGGCAGGGGTGACCGTCACCGAGCCCGATCCACCGACACGGCGGTCGGCCCGGTTCCGTCGCCCACGACGCCGGGCGTCACCCCTGTCGCGGTCGGCAAGCCACTGCCGAGGACGCTCAGGGATGTGGCGGCAGCAGGCCCGGTGCCGGCACTGGTAGCAGTGGGCCGAGGGGGCGATGCAGAAGGACGAGAGCGAGTTGCTGGTGAGCCTCGCCTCAGGTCACTGCGGTGCGCCGGAGATGCCTGAGCAGATTTCGCAGCCGACCGAAGCAGCTGCCGAGAGCAGCCGATCACCACCAGGAGGAACACCGAAATGACGATGAACGAAACCGCCGGGCCCAACTCCGACGGTCTGCCGCTGCAGTCCGCCCGTACCCGGCGCTTCTCGCTCGGAGTGCCCCGGCAGTTCACTGTCTCACCCGACGGCGAACGGGTGCTGTTCATAAGGACTGCGGGCGGCACCGACCCGGTGAGCCGGTTGTGGCTGTACGAGGACGGCACGGAACGGATGCTCGCCGACCCTGCGGCCGTGCGGAGCGACAAGGGGGACGGCGGCGCGGTGCCTCAGGAGGAGCTGACGCGCCGGGGGCGGGCCCGCGAGATGTCGACGGGGGTGGTGTCGTACGCGACGGACGCGGACGTCCGGATCGCTTCTTTCGCACTCCGGGGTGAGTTGTGGACGGTGCTGACGGACGGCTCCGCCCCGCGCCGGATCGCCACCGCAGGCCCGGTGGTCGATCCGCGGCCTTCGCCCGACGGCTCCTTGATCGCGTACGTATGCGGGGGCGCGCTGCGGCTCGTCCGGAGCGACGGGACGGACGACCACTCGGCGGCCACCCCTGAGGAGCCGGAGCATGTCACGTACGGGCTCTCCGACCACGTGTCGGCCGAGTCGCTCGGACGACAGCGCGGCTACTGGTGGTCGCCGTCCGGTGATGCGCTGCTGGTGGCGCGCGTCGACACCTCCATGGTGCGGCGGAGGTACGTCAGTGATCCGGCCGATCCGGAGCGGCCGCCGCGGGTGATCGCATACCCGGCGGCCGGCACGGCCAACGCGGAGGTGTCGCTGCACCTCGTGCGGGTGTCGGGCGAACGGGTCGCGGTCCGGCTGCCCTCGGCGGCCGGACCGGACCACCCCGGAGGGACGTGGACGGACCCGGCGTTCGAGTACGTCGCGACGGCCGACTGGGACAACCGCGGGCCCGTGGTCTCGGTGCAGACGCGCGACCAGCGTTCGGTGTACGTCCTGGCGGTGGATCCGGCGACGGGAGAGACCCTGCCCCTGCACCGCGCCCATGACCGCGCATGGGTCGCACTCCGGACGGGAACGCCGCTGCGCCTTCCGTCCGGGGCGCTCGTCGTTCCCGCGCATCCGGGCGGCGACACCCAGGGGCTGGAAATCGGCGGCCGTACGACACCGCCGGGGCTGGAGGTCCGTGAGGTCGTCGGCGCCATCGGCGAGCGGGTGTTCTTCACCGCGAGCGAGGAGCCGACGGAGATCCATGTCTGGTCGTACGCGGCCGGGGCGGCCGGGGACGCTCCCCTGCGCCTCACCCAGGTGCCCGGCGTGCACACGGCCGCGGTGGGCGGCCCAACGGTCGTGCTCGACAGCCGGACCCCGGAGGGACAGACGGTGACCGTGCTGCGCGACGGCGCACGGGTGGGACGGATCGAGGTGCTCGCCGAGACTCCCGTGGTCACCCCGCGGCCACTCGCGCTGAAGCTCGGGGTGCGGGAGCTCCGCAGCAGCCTGTATCTGCCGTCGTGGCACCAACCGGGTGACGGCCCGCTGCCCGTGTTGCTCAGCCCCTACGCGGGCCATGGCCTGCAGCTGGTCCTGCCGTTGCGCAGCTGGTGGGCCGCGACCGCCCAGTGGTTCGCCGAGCAGGGGTTCGCGGTGCTGGTGACGGACGGTCGCGGCACTCCGGGGCGGGGCGAGGCCTGGGAGAAGTCGGTGCGGGGCGACCGGCTGACGCCCGTCCTGGAAGATCAGATCGACGCGCTGCACGCGGCGGCGGCACGGTACCCGCAGCTGGACCTCGGGCGGGTGGCGATGCGCGGATGGTCGTTCGGCGGCTACCTCGCGGCCGCGGCCGTGCTGCGTCACCCGGAGGTCTTCCACGTGGCCGTCGCCGGTGCGGCGCCGACCGACCGGCGGCTGTACGACACCCATTGGGAGGAACGGTTTCTCGGCCATCCGGATGTGGAGCCGGAGACGTACGAGCGCAATTCCCTGCTCTCCGAGGCGCACCGGCTGACGCGGCCGCTCATGCTGGTGCATGGATGTGCCGATGACAATGTCGCCGTCGCCCACATGCTGCGGTTCTCCGCAGCCCTGCTGGCCGCGGGGCGACCGCACACCGTGCTGCCGCTCTCCGGAGCGAGTCACCTGGTCACGCAGGAGGAGACGGCGAGCAACCTGTTGCTGCTGGAGCGGGACTTCCTCAGGAAGTCCCTGAGCCATTGAACACGACGTCCCGGCGGCGCGTACCCCTGATCGAAGTCATGAACACCGCGGAAGGGAAAGCCAGCATGAGCGCATCGCAGGAGCACGAGGTCCGCCTCGGGCGTCGCACCGTTGTCGCAGGCGTCGGTGCGGCCGGGGTGGCTGCTGTACTCACCGCGTGCGGAAGCTCGAACGACTCGGGCGGCTCGGATGCCGCCAAGCCGTCGAAGGGCTCGGGTGGCTTGGACACCGCCGAGCCGGCCAAGGGCGCGACCGGCGATGGCGGGAACGTTCTCGCGAAGACGGCGGACATCCCGGAGGGCGGCGGGAAGATCTTCGCCGACCAGGGTGTTGTGGTGACCCAGCCGAAGGCCGGGGAGTTCAAGGCGTTCTCGTCGAAGTGCACCCACAGGGGATGCGCGGTGACGAGCGTCTCGGACGGCACCATCAACTGCCCCTGTCACGGCAGCAAGTTCGACGCGGCGACGGGCGATGTGTCGGGCGGTCCCGCCACCGAGCCGCTGCCCGCCGCGACGATCACGGTCAAGGGCGACTCGATCATGCTCGCGTCGTAGCCCTTCGGGGGCTCTGCCAGCAGCCCAGCACCTCCCGCGTGCCGGTGACGGTGGCAACGAGCGCGAGCGTGTTGCGGATCATCGCGGGGGTGTAGTCGGATGGCACCCCCGCGATGGCATCGGACGGCACGACCGCCGTGTAGCCGAGATTCACCGCGTCGAAGACGGCATTGGGGATGGCGACGTTGGCGGAGACTCCGACGACGACGAGGGTGCGGCAGCCGAGATTGCGCAGTAGGGCGTCCACGTCCGTGCCGGCGATGGGTGACAGGCCGTGGAGTCTCCGTACGACGATGTCCTCGTCCGCCACCTCGATGGGTGCGGCGATCCTGACCGCCGTGGTGCCGGAGTGCTGTTGGACGGGCAGTCGGCCGGCAGCCCGGAAGAGGCGGGCGTTGCTGTTGGCGCCGCGCCCGTCGGGGCGTCGTTCGGCGACCGCGTGCAGCACCTGGACTCCGGCCTCGTGGGCGGCGGCGACCAGTCGGGCGATGTTGCGCAGGGTGCCGGAGGTCAGGGCTTCCTTGGCGAGTTCGGGCAGTGCGCTGTCCGGTCCCACGACACCCTGCTGGCACTCGACCGTCAGCAGGACGGTGGTGGCAGGATCGAGCTGCTCGGCAAGCTGTTCCCTGGGCGGCACGGCTGCCCCTCTCGGTAGTTCGAGGTGCCGGACCTCTCCTGACGGACCGGGCGCGCGAGGCTAACGGCCATTGCGCCAGGAGGGAAGAGGCTCCATGATTTCTGACACCTGGTCAGCCAGCTGAAGGAGGCGTCCCATGACCGTCATCCAGCGACGGGGCCGTCGGATCATGATGACGGAGGCAGAACGCGACACCTACCTCGCGGAGCAGCGCACCTGCCGGGTAGCCACCGTCTCCGCGGACGGCCGCCCGCACATCGGCGCACTCTGGTTCGTCTGGGACGGTGCGTCGCTGTGGCTGTACTCGATCACCCGGAGCCTGCGCTCGTCCCAGCTGCGCCACGACCCGAGGATGGCTGTGGTCGTCGACGACGGCGCCGAGTACGGCGAACTGCGCGGCGTCGAGCTGTCCGGCGAGGCGGTCTTCGTCGGCGAGGCCCCGCGCACGGACGAGGACTGCCCCGAATTGGTGGGGCCGGAGAGGCTGTTCGCGGCGAAGTACTTCGGAATGGACGTCATGCCGCACGACGGACGGCACGCGTGGCTGCGGCTGACTCCGCAGACGGTCACGTCGTGGGACTTCCGGAAGCTGGCGGACCTGGGCTGAGGTGCCGGCGCCATCGCTGCCCCCGTCTCCCTGACCTGGGCGCGGCGCCTCCCGCGCGGGTCAGTCCCCGCCGTCGTCGTCCACCGGTGCGTCCAGGTCCCGGCCCGCCGCCCGCAGCGCCATGACTGCTGCCCTGATCGACGGGCGGCGGTCCGCGTCCGTGCGCCAAACGGCGTGCACATGACGGCGCATCTTCTGCCGTACGGGCACGAGCCGTACCCCGTCCGGTACCACCCCCCGGCCCAGCCGGGGCGCCACGCAGACGCCCACCCCGGCGGCGATCAGCGCGAGCTGGGTGTGGTGCTCCCCAGCGAGATGGGCGATGCGCGGTTCGATGCCCTTCGAACGCAGAGTGAACATCAGCCAGTCGTGGCAGAACTCGCCTTCCGGCCAGGAGATCCAGTCGTCGTCGGCGAAGTCCTCCAGATCGACCTCCGCCCGGCCCGCGAGCGGATGGTCGGCCGGCATCGCTATGTCCGGTGCGTCGTCGAGCAGTTCGGCCATGGTCAGACCGCCGGGCACCGGCAGCCTCTTGTTGCTCCAGTCGAGCACCACCGCCAGGTCGAAATCTCCCCGCAGCACGGCCCGGATTCCGGCCTCGGGTTCCAATTCCGCTGTACGTACCCTCAGTTCGGGGTGGTCCGCGTGCAGTGAGGTAAGCGTCGCGGGGAACAGTCCGCGCGCCGCGGTCGGAAAGGCCGCCAGTCGGACCTCACCCACCACCTCGCCGCGCTGGGCCTCGATGTCGGACTGGGCCAGTTCCACCTGGGAAAGGATCTTCGCGGCATGGTCGGCGAGAAGCTTTCCCGCGTCGGTGAGCCGGACCCCGCGGCCGTTCTTGGCGAGGAGCTGCTGCCCCACCTCGCGCTCCAGTTTCGCCAGCTGCTGGGAGACCGCCGACGTGGTGACATGCAGGTCGTCGGCCGCTCCACTGACCGAACCGAACCGGGCGAGGGCGTCCAGGGTCCGCAAGCGCTCCAAGTTCAACATGTAAGCAATGCTACGCGACCGCTCGCACAAAGTCTCACTTGTCCTACGCGGTTGAATTCGTCATTGTTACGGTCATGACCGCCGCTGCCGTGACCACCGATCCCGATCCCGCACCGAGCACTGCCACCGTGCCGCCCGCCCCGACCCAGACAGCCACCACTGCGGCCTCCACCCCGGTCTCCGATCCTGCGGCCACTCGCCGCCCCGCACTGGACTGGCGGATCCGCTTCGGGGCGCTCTCGCTCATCTGGGGCTTCAGCTTTCTCCTGATCAAGGTCGGCACCGAGGGGTACGCGCCGTTCCAGGTCACCCTCGGCCGCCTGCTCTCGGGTACGGCGGCGCTCGCCGTCGCCATGGTGGTGCGCCGCGAGCGACTGCCGCGAACCGCCCGCACCTGGGGCCATCTCGCCGTCGCGGCGTTCTTCCTCAACGCTCTGCCGTTCTCGCTCTTCGCCTACTCCGAACTGACCATCCCGTCGACGCTGGCCGGCATCTGCAACGCCACCTCGCCGCTGTGGGGCATGGCGCTGTCGCTCGTCGCGCTTTCCGAGGACCGGCCGACCCGTCGGCGCGTGGCCGGACTCGGTCTCGGCTTCCTCGGCGTGCTGACCGTGCTGGGCGCCTGGCAGGGCTTCTCCGGACTGGACTTCAGCGGTACGGCGATGGCGCTCCTCGCCTCCCTCAGCTATCCGATCGGCTGGATCTACGTCCGCAGGACACTGGCGGGCAGCGGCTCATCGACCCTTGCCCTGACCGGCAGCCAGCTCTTCCTCGGCACGGTGCAGATCGCGCTGGTCACCCCGCTGTTCACGTCGGCTCCCGACGGCTTCCCGCTGTTGCCGACGCTCGCCGTCGTCGCCCTGGGGGCGCTCGGTACGGGACTTGCGGTACTGCTGCAGTACGGGCTGGTCAAGGAGGTCGGCCCGACGACCGCACAGATGGTCACGTACTTCATTCCGGTCATCGCCACCGCGGCCGGGGTCGCCGTGCTCGGCGAGCAGCTGAGCTGGAACACCCCGGTCGGCGCGCTGATCGTCCTGGCAGGAGCCGCCCTCACCCAGAGCAGGGCCCGTACTCCCAAGCCCACACCACGCCTCTGAGTGCTGTACCGCAATCCCTGGAGGGTCAGCGCGCGGCGTCAGATGCGGTACGCAGCAAGGCGGAGGGGGTGTCCTCGCGCTGGGCGCATTCGAGCGCTCCGACAACCCGGCGAGGTGCCGTGGCTGTCGTCGTGCGCCCGCCAGGCACTACGGGACAGCCCTTGAGGCCGGCCACCCGTCAGGGCCGCCTCAGCCGTAGCTCATCGGCCGGGGCGGTTCCGCCGCTGCCGCCACCGCGTCGGCCAGCGGCGCGATGTCGGCCGCGGTGAGCGGTGACACGGTGAGCCGGATCCCCTGCGGCGCGACCACCCGGAACCGCGCCCCGGGCGCCACCGCCCAGCCGGCGTTCAGCAGCCGGGCCACGGCACCGGTCTCGTCACTCACCGGCACCCACACATTCATGCCGCTGCGGCCGTGCGCCTCGACGCCGCGCTCCATCAGCGCCTGGACGAGCGCGTCGCGCCGCTCCCCGTACGCCCGGGCGACCGCGTCGGAGTCCACCGCACCCGTCGTGAGCAGATGCACCACGGCCCGCTGCAGCAGCCTGCTGACCCAGCCGGGCCCCATCTGCTGCCGCCCCAGAACCCGGTCGACCGTGACCGCGTCCCCGGTCAGCGCGGCCACCCGCAGATCGGGGCCGTACGCCTTGGCGACCGACCGGACGAACGCCCACCGGTCCGTGGCACCTGCCAGCGGGTGCAGCGGCAGATCGACGATGGCGTGCCCGTGGTCGTCCTCGATCAACAGCGCTCCGCGGTGGCCGGCGAGGACACACCGCAACTCCTCCGCCCGCGCGGCCCCGATTGCGGCGCCCGTCGGGTTCTGCGCGCGGTCGGTGACCACGAGCGCGCGGGCACCGGCGTTCAGCGCGCGCTCGACCTCGTCGGGGAGCGGGCCCTCGTCGTCCAGGGCGATCGGCACGGGACGCAGCCCCAGCGCCGGTACGAGGTCGAGCAGGGCGCCCCAGCCTGGATCCTCGACGGCAACCGCGTCACCGGGCTTGAGGTGGGCGACCAGCACCCGCTCGATCGCATCCAGGGATCCGGACGTGACGGCCACGGGCCCGGCCGGCACACCGTCGGCGTCGAGAGCGGCACGCACCAGAGCCTCGAATTCCGGATCCACGGATGCCTCCCCGTACATTCCGGGTCGTTTCGCGTACGCGCGCGCTGCCGCCGCGAGCGCCCCGTCCAGCGGCGGCAGCAACGCCGGGTCCGGGTTCCCCTCCCCCAGATCACGCACGCCGGGCGGCGCCTCGACCCTGAGCGAGCCGCGCACCGTACCGGCGGGGCGCAGGCGCACCCTGCTCCCCCTGCGCCCGGCCGTCTCGATCACTCCGCGCTCGCGCAGGGTGCGGTACGCGGCCGCCACCGTATTGGGATTGACCTCCAGCCGCGCCGCCAACTCCCGCATGGGCGGCAGCACTTGCCCCGGAGCGAGCTCGCCCGACCCGACCGCACGCTCCACACTCGCGGCAATTTCCGATGCACGCCGCCCGACGATCCGATACTCTTCTAGCACAAACAAGATTATGCACTAGTGCAATGGAGTTGGCAATGCCGGACACCGCACCGCCGCAGACCACGGGCCCGGAGGCAGCAGCCCCGTACGAACCGACCGAGCGGACCGTCCCGACCCGTTCCCGGGAGCGTGCCTCGTACGACCGGGAGCTGGTCCATTCGATACTCGACGAGGCATATCTCTGCCATCTCGGCTTCGTCCGCGACGGCGCGCCGGTGGTCCTGCCGACGCTGTTCGGCCGGATCGGTGAGCGGCTGTACGTGCACGGCTCGACCGGCTCCCGGCCGCTCCGGGCGGCCGGCCAGGCGGACCCCGGCCTGCCCGTCTGTCTCACGGTGACGCATGTCGACGGTCTTGTGCTGGCCCGCTCCGCCTTCCACCACTCGATCAACTACCGCTCCGTGGTGGTCCATGGCGTAGCGCGTACGGTCACCGACCCGCAGGAGCGGCGCACCGCGCTCGAAGCGATCGTCGACAATGTCGTTCCGGGCAGGACCGCCGACTCCCGTCCGGCCAACGAGAAGGAGCTCGCCGCGACGGCCGTGATCAGGCTCGATCTCGACGAGGTCTCCGCGAAGGTGCGGACCGGCGGTCCGAACGACGAGCCGGACGATCTCGCGCTGCCGCACTGGGCGGGCGTCGTACCGCTGGCCCACGGCTACCGTGCACCGCAGCCGTCGGACGACCTCGATCCGGCCATCGTCGTGCCTGACTATCTGACTGTTCTCTGAGCGCGGTCCGGGAGCGCAGGCCGCCTTCGAGGGGCTGGGCCCGCGCTCCCCGACGTCAGGACGACCGGTCAGCGGTCAGGCGGTCGGCGTCAGGCCGGAACGGCCGCCCGGCGGCGGGCGTTCGACGCACTGCGCGTCTCGGCGACGGCGAGCCCCGCCACCGCTGCGAGCAGCAGCAGTGTGCCGACAACCGTGGCCGCGGTGAGCTGCTCCCGGAGCACGGCAACGGCGATCACCGCGGCGCTCACCGGTTCGAGCAGCATGATCACGGACACGGTCGCGGCCCGCACCACGGCCGCGCCCGCGAAGTAGAGCGCGTAGGCGAGCGCTGTCGGGACAGCTGCCACGTACACCAGCAGCCACACCACCTGGGCGGCGTCCGCGGTGTGCGGCACGAGCCCCTCGACTGCCGCCATCGGCAGCAGCCCGAGTGCCCCGATCCCGAACGCCCAGGCACTGGTGGCGAGCGCGTCGGAGCCACCGCCGTCGCGGCCGAGCCAGCGGGTCAGCAGGGTGATGCCGGCGTAGCCGGCAGCGGAGAGCAGCGCCAGCGCGACCCCGGCGGGCCGGACCGTACCGCCGTCACCGCCGAGCACCAGCACGGAGAGCCCGGCGAGCGCGCCCACCACTGCGGCGAGTCCGCCGCCACCCAGCCGCTCCCCCATGGTCAGCCGCGCACCGACCGCGATGAGCACAGGCCCCGCGCCCAGCGTGACCACGGTCCCGACCGCGAGGCCGGTCGCCTCCACGGCCGCGAAGTACGCGCTCTGGAACACAGTGAGGCCGACGCCGGTCCCGAGGATGCGCAGCAGCCGGCGCCGCCGTGACTCGGCAAGGGCAGCGGTGCGCCGGGGACGCAGGACGAGCGCGGCGAGGAGCAGCACCAGGCCGCCTACGCAGCGCCAGAACGACAGGGCGAGAGGGCCGAGATCGCTGACCCGGAAGATCAGCGAGGCGGCCGCCCCCGCGGTACCCCAGGCCACTCCGGCAACGATCAGATAGAACAGGCTCCGCCCGACGGGCAGGCCGGCAGCAGGATTTGACACGTGACTTCTCCACAGGAAAGACAGGACGACGGTCGCTCGGCTCCGCACGCGGGCAGCGACGATCCGCTCGGGGACTGCCCGAGCCCGGTCTTCGTCAGGAGTGGCCGCCCGCGCTAGGCGGCAGGCGGCGGAAGTACGGTCAGGTGCATGATCGGCACATTACGTGGCGGCACGCTCGGCGGACAACTCCTCCTCGACCGCCGCCGTACGGCCCCCACCCCGCGCCGCACCGCGGTCTTCGTGCTCCCCTTGGCCCTGCGCCTCACCCGGCCCCGATGCCACGGGCCCGGAAGGCGCCTTCGGCGTCGACGACTGGGCGATGAACGCACCGATCAGCACCAGGGAACCACCGATGAGCTGGGGCGCGGAGAGATGTTCGCCGAGCAGGACCCAGGCGAGCACGGTCGCGATGACCGCCTCCAGGCAGGCGACGACGCCCGCCACCGCCGGGGAGAGCAGCCGCACCGAGATCACACCGGTGACGTAGGCGATCACGGTGGCGAGCAGCACGATCCAGAGGAGCAGCAGCCACGCGGGCACATCCGTCCCGTTCATGGCCGCACTGCCGCCGAGCAGGGACCAGTCCATGCCCCAGGGCCGCGCGATCACGGTGAGGACGACCGCGCCGATCAGCAGTCCGTAGGCGATGACGCCCACCGGATGCGGAGGCTCCGCGCCCGCCGCGCCGTCCTGGCTCCCCTGGTCGGAGAGGACGAAGTAGCCGACCTGGCAGCACGCGGCGCCGAGGGCGAGCAGCAGCCCGACGGCGTCGAAGCTCAGCCCTGACCACACCTCGACCACACAGGCGAGGCCCCCGACCGCGAGGACGACGCCGACCGCGGCGGCCCGGGTGACCGGACGGCGTTGGACGAACCGGACCCAGCCGAGGACGAGTGCGGGCGCCAAGTACTCGACGAGCAGCGCCACGCCGACGGGGATTCGGGAGATCGCGGCGAAGTAACAGGCCTGGACGCCCGCGACGGCGAGCAGTCCGAAGCCCAGCAGCAGCACCGGCCGACTGCGTACGAGATCTCGGTGGCGCCAGGCCACGGGCAGCATGACGAGAGCGGCGCCGGCCACCCGTAGCCACACCACATGAAGCGGGTCGAGCCCTGCTTCGATCAGCGGCTTGGCCGCCACCCCGGAACCACCGAATGCGAACGCCGAGGCCAGGGCTAGTCCCAGGCCGGCGCTCCTCCCCTGAAAAGACGCGTGCATCGGGACATCATGACAGCTGCCGTCAGGACCGTCACCATGGTCACCACTGTCATGCGCGTCAAGCGGATCACGCCCCGCCGTCAACTCCGCCGGGAGGCCTTCGCGATCCGGTCCGCGAGCAGCGCCGCGTCGACACCCGCCCGCTCCAGCACCTCGACGGCCCGGCACTCCTGGTCCGCCGCCAGAGCGGCGAGCAGATCAAGTCCCCCGGCCCGCGGGTCACCGCGCAGTTCCGCCCGCCCGCGCGCACCTTCCATCGCCGAGACGGCCGAGGGCGACCAGCCGTCCACCCCCGCCTCCGGAACCATGGGCAGCGCACCGGAGTCCTCCACAGCACCCTGCCAGCGGAGCCCGTAACCGATGGAGCGTTGCACGAGATAGCCGAGCACCTTGGCGAGCTGCGGCCCACCGGCGAAGGCCGCACGGACCTCCGGGTCCGACTCGATGAGGGAGTGCAGCAGATGGGCCGTGTCGATCTGCCGGTCGCCGTCACGCAGTGCGCGCCTGCGCGCACCTGTCACCACCGAGGCCAGCTCCACAGTGAGGATGGCGTCGAGCTCAGCACGGTTCGATGCGGGCTGCTGAGGGATCCGCGGCGTCCGGTTTTGCACACCTCTCACCCCATCAGTCCAGTGGTGCGCGAGCATCCCCGGAGGGGCCCATTTACGTATCCCACCGAAGTTGGGCACATGAGAGCGGTTCCTCCTCCTTACGGATGAGATCGCGCCATTGACGGAGACGATCCCGGGGGACGGCGCGCGCCGCCTTGCCTTGCACTCCCGGAGCAACCGCGGGCCGCCCTGTACACGTCCCTCACGCGTCACCACTTCTGCGACAGCCGGATGGGAGTGCCGGAGTGTCATGGATGGTCGCCCTGCCGGCGATCGACGGCCGGGAGTACGTCTACCGGGTCCACCCACCCTGCGACGCCCTGCCCGCCGACCTGTTCCGGGCGGCGTTCCACGGCCATGACGACGGCCCGCACCCTCGCGCGTCCGATCGCTTCGACGGCGCCGATCTGGCGGGCAGGCCGGTCCCAATATATCTGACGGTTCATCAGTATTGAATGTTCTTGCTACTGCAGCTACGTTCCGCGACACCGTAACCCGACGAGAAGGGGTGGTCGCATGGCCGAAGTCAGTGCCGAAGCGCGTATCGAAGCGCCGGCCGAGAAGGTCTGGGCCCAGCTGACGGACTTCACCGCGTACGGCCAGTGGAACACCACCCACACCAGCTTCCCCAAGGGCGGCCCGGCCACGCTCGAACTCGCGGCCACCTATGAGGAGAACATGAAGCTCATGGGCTTCCCCGCCGAAGTGACCTGGACGGTGGAGGAGCTCGAGACCGCCCGGCTGCTGACCACCAAGGGCAAGGGACCCATGGGCGTCAATCTGGCCATGCGCTACTCACTGACACCCGACGGCGGTGCCACCACGGTCCGCATCGACGGGGAGTTCACCGGTGCCGCGGTCTCCCTCATGGCAGGCAAGCTCAAGGACTCGGCGACCGCCGCGCTCGCCGAGTCGCTCCGCAAGCTGAGCGGTCTCGTCGCCGCCTGACCGCTTCCGGACGGACGAGGGGCCCCGCGGCCGAGCCGCGGGGCTCCTCGCACCGCACCCGTCGGGTCAGTGCTCGTCGGCAAGGATCAGATAGAGCTTCTTGCGGGCGTCGTTGATAACCGACAGTGCCTTCTGGCGCTGGTCGGCCGAGCCGGTCTTCCAGACCTGGCCGAACGCCTCCATCAGACCGAAGCCGGCCTGCCGGATCTCGTTCACGCTCTCCCAGTCGACCCCTCGCCCGGCCTCCTCCCAGGGCGCCTCGGGCCCCGACTCCGCCTCGGTGCGGCCGCTGTCGGTGAGCGTGAACAGCTTCTTGCCGCCCTCGCTCGCACTGACGATCAGCCCCTCGTCCTCCAGCAGCTGAAGGGTCGGGTAGACCGAGCCGGGGCTGGGACGCCAGGCCCCGCCGCTGCGCTCGCCGATCTCCTGGATCATCTCGTAACCGTGCATCGGCCGGTCCTTCAGCAGCGCCAGGATCGAAGCGCGGACGTCACCGCGACGCGCCCTGCCCCGGCCGCCTCCACGACCGCGCCCCCCACCGAAGGGGCCGCCACCGAACGGACCGCCACCGAAGGGCGGACCGAACTGCCCGAAGGCGCGGCGCCCCTCGAAGTCGCCCCGACCTTGATGACCGGGCCCGCAGTGCCCATGTCCGTGCCCATGCCCATGTTCGTGCTCGTGTCCATGTGAACGCATCGCTACGCTCCTTCCATCGTTGATCTGTCGCGATGCGTCAACGATATATCGGAACCGGTCGTACGACAATCGCTTCGGAAGGCCCTTGCATACTTGCCCCGAGACGGCACAGGACGAAGGCGATGCGACATGACTGCACCTGACCCGGAACCCGGGCACGGCCTGGACCACGGCTACCTGCTCGACAACCGGCAGTCCGAGGCGGGCATCCGCTTCGGCGCCCTCGCCGAACTCTTCGACCCGGTGACCTTCCGGCATGTCGACCGGCTCGGTATCACCGCAGGTATGCGGTGCTGGGAGGTCGGAGCCGGTGGTCCCTCCGTTCCCGCAGGGCTGGCCGCCCGAATCGGTCCGACCGGCGCGGTGGTCGCGACGGACATCGACGTGTCGTGGGCGCAGGGCGCCGCTGACGAGGTCGTCGAGGTACTGCGCCACGATGTCGCCGCCGATCCCCCGCCTCCCGGAGGCTTCGACCTGGTCCATGCCCGGCTGGTCCTGGTGCACGTCACCGACCGTGCCGAGGCACTGCGCCGCATGATTCAGGCGCTGCGCCCCGGTGGTGTACTCCTTCTGGAGGACGCCGACCCCGGGTTGCAGCCGCTGCTGTGCCCCGACGAGTCGGGCCCCGAACAGCGCCTCGCCAATCGTCTCCGGTCAGGCTTCCGTGAACTCATGGCGGCCCGCGGCGCAGACCTCACCTACGGCCGGACCTTGCCCCGGCTGCTGCGCGAGGCGGGTCTGGCCGATGTACAGGCGGACGCGTACTTCCCGATCACCTCACCGGCGTGCACCGTCCTCGAGGCCGCCACCGTGCACCAGATCCGCGACCGGCTCGTGACATCCGGTCTCGCCACCGACGAGGAGATCGACCGGCATCTGAAGAACGTTGCCACCGGACGCCTGGATCTGGCCACCGCCCCGCTCGTCTCCGCGTGGGGGCGCCGTCCGTGACGCCCCGGGGTGGCTCTCGGGATCCCGGGCCGGCGGCCTGGAATTGGCCTTGGTCCGCCGCCGTCCAGGACCTCTACGGTCGTCCCATGAGGATCCGAATCGTCGACGCGTTCACCGACCGCCCCTTCACCGGCAACCCCGCAGCCGTCCTGCTCCTGGACTCCGACGCCTTCCCCGAGGCCGACCGGCTCCAGCAGGTCGCCCTGGAGATGAACCTGTCCGAGACCGCCTTCGCGCACCCCCTGCCCCCGGGCGGAGAGGCGGACTGGGCGCTGCGCTGGTTCACCCCTGCCACCGAGGTGGACATGTGCGGGCACGCCACCCTCGCCACAGCCCACGTCCTGCACACGACCGGAACGGCCGGCGGAACGGTGCGCTTCGCCGCCCGCTGCGGCATCCTCACCTCCACCGCCCACCCGGACGGCTCACTCACACTCGACTTCCCCACGGCCCCGCTCACCCCGGCCTCCGCTCCGGCCGGACTGGCCGTCGCTCTGGGTGCGGAACCGCTGACCGTCCATGACACCGGCGCCCACATCGGCGACCTGCTCGTCGAACTGGCCGACGAGGAGTCCGTGCGCGGACTGACCCCGGACTTCGCCGGGCTGGCCTCCTGCTCACGGCGCGGCATCATCGCCACGGCCGCCGCCGAGGATTCGTCCCGTGGCTACGACTACGTCTCCCGCGGCTTCTTCCCCCGGGTCGGCATCGACGAGGACCCGGTCACCGGGAGCGCCCACACCGCCCTGGCCCCCTTCTGGTCGGCCCGGTTCGGCCGTGACGAGCTGACCGGACTGCAGGCCTCCGCCCGTTCCGGCCTGGTCCGCACGTCGCTGCGCGGCGACCGCACACTGCTGACGGGCAGCGCGGTGACCGTCGTCGACGGAGAACTGCTGACCACCTTCTGACCGACGGGAGAGGGGGCGGACGCAATGATCCGTACGCCCCTCCTTCCGCGCGACACACTCACGGCGTCGGCAGCCACCCCACCTTCCCGGCCAGCAGCGCGTACCCGACGAACGCCCCGATGTCGAGGAGCGCATGTGCCACGACCAGCGGGCCCACCCGCCCCCATCGCCGGTACAGCAGCACGAAGACGACGCCCATCACCATGTTGCCGATGAATCCGCCGATCCCCTGGTAGAGGTGGTAAGAGCCGCGCAGCACCGAACTCGCCACCAGGACGGCCATCGGAGTCCACCCCAACTGCCCGAGTCTGCGCAGCAGATAGCCGACGACGATCACTTCCTCCACCACGGAGTTCTGCAACGCGGAGAGGATCAGGACCGGATACTTCCACCACACACCGGGAAGCGACTCCGGAACCACCGTGAGGTTGAACCCGGCTGCCCGCGCCAGCAGATAGAAAGCAAGGCCGGCGCTGCCGATCCCCGCCGCGATCAACACGCCGCGCCCCAGGTCCGACCTGGGCCTGCTGCGGTCGAAGCCGATGACGCGCAGGCTCGCCCCTTCCCGGATCAGCAGATGCGCCACCAGCGCGACGGGGACCAGCGCCGTGGCGATACCGAAGAGCTGCCAGGCGAGATCCAGCCAGGGGCGTCCTGGAGCGTACGAGCTGTTGAGCGTCGCCGCCTGCTCCTTCAAAGCCCCCGGTTTCGTCAGCGATCCGACAAAACTGATCAGGGCAGACACGGCGCTGGCACCCAGCGACAGAGCCAGCACCAGCATCGTTTCGGACCGCAGCATCCGTCGTGACACATCCACCTGAGGGAAAGAATCAGCCACACGCCCCTCCTTCACCTGTACACCCGCCTTCAGTTGTGCACTCGCGTCTCATCCCGCTCCCCGTCCCGCCGGGGTCTCGAATGCAGGTACGAAGATCATGCTCGATCGGCCGGGGGGCGACCACCACTGGTGATGGTGTGGTCCCCCTTTTTCCTTGTTCATCCTCAGGGAGGGGCACCACCGACATGGGACGCCACAGCTTGCCCTATGACTACGCGATGCAACCGAACGGGGACAGCTCTCCGCCACGCCGCCGCCGCACCGTTGCCATCGCCACCATGCTCGTCCGCGCTGTGGCGGCGGGGACGGCAGTTGCTGCGCAGGGTGGCCTGTTGCCGTTCCCCAAGTCCTGCCAGGGGTCCGCGGTACGGCTCTCCATGATGACCTCCCCCGAGATCGCCCCCGCCATGAGTGCAGTCGCCGACAAGGTGCGCAAGGACCAGATCAGATCCGACGGGCGCTGCCCCCACGTCCAGGTCGTCGCCCACGATTCGTACCAGGTCGCCGATGCGCTCTCCGCCGGCACCCGCACCCCGGACCACCGGATCTGGCTGCCCGACTCCGATCTCCGGCTGGACCGTGCCAAATGGACGTCACCAAGGCGTCGTTGATCCAGGCCCTCGGCCAGTTCACGCCGAACGACGAGATCGGTCTGCGGGAGTTCGCCACCACGCTCGACGGCACCAAGGACCACCGCCGACTGGTGCCGACGGCACGGCTCGGCGACCCCGTGAAGGGCGGCGGCACCCACCGCGAGAAGCTCGCCGCGGTCTTCTCCGCACTCCAGCCGGTGCCGAAGGTGCGACGGTTCTGTACGACACCACGCCGGCTGCCTACAAGGAGGCGCAGCCGGCCTATGTGAAGGGGAAGTTCAACGCCGTCGTGATCCTCACCGACGGCTCGAACCAGGACGACCGCTCCATCTCCCGCAGTGCCCTGATCGCGGAGCTCAAGCGGCTCGCCCGGTACCGCTCCACCTCCTCGCGGCCGGCCCCGCGGCCGGCCGCGATGGCGAGGTGGACGAGATAGCCGGGGTGACCGGCGGTGGCGACTACCAGGTCACCGACCCGGCCGAGATCCAGGCCGTGACTCTGCAGGCCGCGATGACAGCCGGACAGAACGGCCGTGCCGCCCAGGGGCAGCCGACGCGCGGCCGGGAACGGCATCGAACAGCGCGCACGCGGCTCACCGGGCACAGCGGCGAGCCACGCCGGTCTACGGACTGTCCGGGAAGCCGACCGGCCAGGTGTGCACGGGCTCGCCGCTGTGCATCAGCTCGGCGTACCGGCGCGTCGTCGCCCCGAGCGCCGCGTCCCGTGCGAGCCCGGCGTCCAGCCCCCGGTGGTACGTGTCCGCCTGCCAGGACGCCCCGTTCACCCGTCGCTTGCAGCGCTCCTCGATGACCCCGAGGTAGTGGTCGCGGTCCGCGGGCTCGATGTTCCAGGCGTCGAGCCCCGCCGCGGCGAGCGGCAGCAGATCGTCCCGTACGAGCTTGACTGCCGGCACCCGGGTCAGCCCGCCCGACCGGCCGGGCCGGGGCCAGATCAGCTCGGCGTCGATGCCCCGGCGGCAGGCGGTGTCGAAGTTCTCGGCCGCGGCGGCGAACGGCAGCCTGGTCCACACCGGGCGGGACTCCTCGGCGAGCGCCCGCACCAGGCCGTAGTAGAGCGCGGCGTTGGCCATCACATCGGTGACGGTGGGCCCGGCGGGCAGAACGCGGTTCTCGACGCGGAGGTGGGGTACGCCGTTGGCCAGCCCGTACACCGGCCGGTTCCAGCGGTAGACCGTACCGTTGTGCAGCACGAGTTCCTGGAGCGCCGGCACCCCGCCTTCGTCGAGGACCTGGAGCGGGTCCTCCTCGTCACAGATCGGCAGCAACGGCGGGAAGTAGCGCAGATTCTCCTCGAAGAGCTCGTACGCGGAACTGATCCACCGCTCGCCGAACCACGTTCGCGGGCGCACTCCCTGGTTCTGCAGTTCGGGCGGCCTGGTGTCGGTGGCCTGTTGGAAGAGCGGCGGGCGGGACTCCCGCCACAGCTCCCTGCCGAACAGGAAGGGCGAGTTGGCCCCCAGGGCGATCTGAACGGCGGCGACGGCCTGCGCCGCGTTCCACACGTCCGCGAACCGTGCAGGGGTCACCTGCAGATGCAGCTGGACCGAGGTACAGGCCGCTTCGGGCGTAATCGAGGTGGAGGTACAGACCAATCGCTCCACGCCTTCGATATCGAGCGCGAAATCCTCCCCGCGCGCCGCCACCATTTGATCGTTCAGCAACGCGTAGCGGTCCCCGTCCGAGAGGTTCGCCGAGACCAGGTCCCGGTGGTCGAGGGTCGGCAGTATTCCGATCATCATGATGCCGGCGTCGATCTCTCCCGCCTTCCGGTGGGCATATCCGAGGCCGGTCCTGAGCTCCTCGGCCAGTTGATCGAATACGCGTCCGTCCAGGCGGTGCGGGACTATGTTCACTTCCAAATTGAACATCCCGAGTTCGGTCTGGAAATCACGGCTCGCGATCCGCTCCAGCACCTCCGCATTCATCATCCTCGGCAGGCCGTCCGAACCTGCCAGATTCAGCTCGATCTCCATGCCCATGAGGTTGCGCGGGCGGTCGAACCTCTGCTCCGCCAGGAGCCTCCCCAGCCCCTCCAGGCACAGGTGGAGTTTCCTCCGGTACCTCTGCCGATCGGACAGGTCAAAGGCGCCCGCCACGACCTTCTCCCCCATCGAAGCGTCCCTCCTCGAGTGGGCGGCCCGCGGCCAGGCCGCTCGCGTCACGGTCGATAATGCCCAGGCAGGTGATCGATAACGCCCCCATGGACAGCGCGGACCCACTAATCTGAGTGCGGCCGCCGGGGGCACATTCCGTCGGCATGAAGCACTGCGCAGTTCCCACCGTGCGGCGGTGGTGAAATCGTCGACGTGTTTCGGCCGACCGCGGCCGGGAAAAAACACCAGGCAGCAGCTGCGCCACACACGCCGAATCGGCAGGTTCTCCGCATAATAAAGTCCGGATACCGCCTTGCCGGCAATACCTGAGGCGGCTAGCGGAAACACCGTGTGAACACCTGTCGTATAAACTCCGCGGACGAGGCAGAGAGTTGACGCACCGGCCCAGTCACCGGCCTCCTCTGGCCCCGCACGCCGACAGCGCCGTCTGCCCCCGCCCACGCATCACCGTGTCTCCGAAGTGAGAGGCGACCCACTATGCCGCTTCACGTACCTCCGGCTCCCGCGCCCGCCCTGCGCAGCGTCCTCGCGGCACTCGGTTCACCCACCGCAGTCCGCGAGGCCCGCACCCCCGCTCTCCGGTCCGTCCAGGGACCGCTGAGCCCCGAACTCCCGCTCCCCGTCCATGTGCTGGACCGGATCGGCCCGAGCGGGCTCGCACCACGCACCAGCCTGGCCGCGTGGCGCTTCCTGATCCGCAGCTCGGAGCGGGCCGTCGCCGCGGCAGACACCATGCTCACCCCGGACGGGTGGACCTTCTCCCACTTCTTCGAGGGTCCGTACATCGCCTCGACCGAACTCGCCCTGCGCCAGGCGGAGACGTTGACACCGCACTATCAGCCACGCCTGCTCTCCATCCCCGAGCTCTACATGCTCACACTGTGGCTGCACGAGGACATCGAGGCCGACGCGTCCGGCGGAGCTCTGGCCCCCACCGACCTTCTGGTACCGCTGGCTCCCGCCCCACCCGGCATCGCGGCACACCGCCCGCACCGGGTCGCCGATCTGCTCCCCGTGATGACGCTGCGTATCACCCCTGGCCCCGGTCCCCTGCTCGGTTCACCGGCCTGACCACAGCCCGCCGCCGGCCAGCCGTGCTGTGCCCCGTCGCCGTTTCCGGTGGCGGGGCACAGTACTGCTGGTACGCACTCGGAGGCCATCCGGACTAGTCCGGTCCGGCCACCCCGAACCACCCGAAGGGACAGTGCAGTTGTGTTGAACCGTCCGGCCGGGTGACGCGTCATGGGAGTAGGAGAAGTGCTGCCGCGAAATCCCTGCGGATTGACGCCCGTGGGGCAACACTGGGACCGGACCGATTGATACGGGGGGCGGCCATGAACACCTCATCAAGCCGCAGGACACTCACTACAACGCAGCGAAAGAACCCACCCATGTGCCAGCACCAGCCACCCTGCCCGACCGCCGACTCAGCCGACCGGGAGGCCGCCCGCCTGATGGCTCACCACCCGGAACAGGGCTGGAGCCTGCTGTGCAACGGCGTCCTGCTCTTCGAGGACACCGGTGAGCTGCTCCCGGACGGGCAGATCATCGCCCCGCACCGGCCGCTGGGAACCGGCCAGGTGATGAAGGCCGCCTGACCGCGGCCCGTACGAACGGGGGCCGGCCCGGAGAAGATCTCCGCACCGGCCCCGACGCATGTCCGCGTCACACCCGAGGGGTGGGTCAGTTGTCGTACTCGTCCAGCGGCGGGCAGGAGCAGACGAGGTTACGGTCACCGAACGCACCGTCGATCCGGCGCACCGGCGGCCAGTACTTGTCGGCGGCCGAGACTCCGGCCGGGAAGACGGCCTCCTCACGGCTGTAGGCGTGCTTCCACTCCCCGCCGAGCATGGCGGCCGTGTGCGGGGCGTTGGTGAGCGGGTTGTCGTCCGCGCTCCACTCGCCGGAGGCGACCTTCTCGACCTCGTGGCGAATGGCGATCATCGTGTCGCAGAACCGGTCGAGCTCGGCAAGGTCCTCACTCTCGGTCGGCTCGATCATCAGCGTCCCGGCCACCGGGAAGGACATGGTCGGCGCGTGGAACCCGTAGTCGACCAGGCGCTTGGCGATGTCGTCGACACTGACACCGGTCTCCTTGGAGATCGGCCGCAGATCCACGATGCACTCGTGCGCGACGAGTCCGGCCGGGCCGGTGTACAGGATCGGGTAGTGCGGTTCCAGACGCTTGGCGATGTAGTTGGCGGCGAGTACGGCGACCTGCGTCGCACGCTTCAGGCCCTCGCCACCCATCAGACGTACGTACGCCCACGAGATCGGCAGAATACCGGCCGAGCCCCACGGGGCGGCCGAGATCGGTCCGACACCGGTCTCGGGACCCGCGGCAGGCTGCAGCGGGTGGTTCGGGAGGTACGGCGCGAGGTGCGCGCGGACGCCGACCGGGCCGACGCCCGGGCCGCCGCCGCCGTGCGGGATGCAGAACGTCTTGTGCAGGTTCAGGTGCGAGACATCGCCGCCGAACCGGCCCGGCTTGGCGAGGCCGACGAGCGCGTTGAGGTTGGCGCCGTCGACGTACACCTGACCGCCCGCGTCGTGCACCTCGGCGCAGATGTCGGCGACGTGCTCCTCGAACACACCGTGCGTCGACGGGTACGTGATCATGAGCACGGCCAGCTCGTCGCGGTACTGCTGGATCTTGGCGCGGAGGTCCGCGACGTCGATCTCGCCGTCGTCGGCGGTCTTCACCACGACGACCTTCATGCCCGCCATCACGGCGCTCGCGGCGTTGGTGCCGTGCGCGGAGGACGGGATGAGGCAGACGGTCCGCTGGTCGTCGCCGTTGGCCCGGTGGTACGCGCGCACGGCCAGCAGGCCCGCGAACTCGCCCTGCGAGCCCGCGTTCGGCTGAATGGAGACCGCGTCGTATCCGGTGACCTCGGCGAGCCGCTCCTCCAGCTCACGGATCAGCGTGAGGAAGCCCTCCGCCTGCTCGGCCGGCGCGAACGGGTGGAGCGCACCGAATTCCGGCCAGGTGATGGACTCCATCTCGGTGGTCGCGTTCAGCTTCATGGTGCAGGAGCCGAGCGGAATCATGCCGCGGTCCAGCGCGTAGTCGCGGTCGGCGAGCTTGCGCAGGTAGCGGAGCATCGCGGTCTCGGACCGGTGCTGGTGGAAGACCGGGTGGGTGAGGAAAGCATCGTTGCGCAGCAGGGACTCGGGCAGCGCGTCGACGGCCGCGCCGTCCAGCGCCTCGATGTCGCCGTCGGTACCGAAGGCGGCCCACACGGCGGCGATCTGCGCACGGTTGGTGGTCTCGTCGCAGGCGAGGGAGACCAGGTCGGCGTCGACGAACCGCAGGTTGACACCGCGCTCACGGGCGTCGGCGACGACCTCGGCCGCCCTGCCGGGGACGCGCACGGTGAGGGTGTCGAAGTAGGCGTCGGTCTCGACGTCGACGGAGGCGGCCCGCAGGCCCTCGGCCAGGATCGCGGCGTAGCGGTGCGTGCGCCGCGCGATCGTCCGCAGTCCGTCGGGGCCGTGGTAGACGGCGTACATCCCGGCCATGACGGCGAGCAGCACCTGCGCGGTACAGATGTTGCTGGTGGCCTTCTCGCGGCGGATGTGCTGCTCGCGGGTCTGCAGGGCGAGGCGGTACGCCTTGTTGCCGTCCGCGTCGACGGAGACACCGACGAGGCGGCCGGGCAGGCTGCGGGCGAACTTCTCGCGCACGGCCATGAAGCCCGCGTGCGGTCCGCCGAAGCCCATCGGCACACCGAAGCGCTGCGTGGTGCCGACGGCGATGTCCGCGCCGAGGTCGCCGGGCGAGGTGAGGAGGGTCAGGGCCAGCAGGTCGGCGGCGACGGTGACGATGGCGCCGAGCTCATGGGCCTGCTCGATGACGGGCTTGATGTCCCGGACGGCGCCGGAGGCTCCCGGGTACTGGAGCAGCACGCCGAACACACCGCCCTCCGCGATGTCGGCGGGGATGCCCTCGCTGAGGTCGGCGACGACCACCTCGACACCGGTCGGCTCGGCGCGGGTCTGTATCACGGCGATGGTCTGCGGCAGGGTGTCCGCGTCGACCAGGAAGACGCCGTTCTTGACCTTGCCGACGCGCCGTGCGAGCGCCATGGCCTCGGCGGCCGCAGTGCCCTCGTCGAGCAGCGAGGCGCCGGAGGTGGGCAGCCCGCTCAGCTCGGCGACCATCGTCTGGAAGTTGAGGAGGGCCTCGAGACGGCCCTGCGAGATCTCCGGCTGGTACGGCGTGTAGGCCGTGTACCAGGCGGGGTTCTCCATGACGTTGCGAAGGATCACCGGCGGTGTGAAGGTGCCGTAGTAGCCGAGCCCGATCATCGGGGCGAGGACCTGGTTGCGGTCGGCGAGGGAGCGCAGCTCGGCCAGGACCTCGGCCTCGGTGCGGGCCGTCGGCAGCTGCAGCGCCTCCGCGCTCTTGATGACATCGGGCACCGCGGCCGCGGTCAGGTCGTCGAGCGAGCCGTAACCGACCTGGGCGAGCATCTTCGCCTGCGCCTCGGCATCGGGTCCGATGTGGCGATGTTCGAAGGGGATGCCCTGCTCCAGCTGGGAGAGCGGAGTGCGACGGGGGGTCATGGTGGAGGCCTCCTGGTCTGTCACGACCTGCGAGGGGCACCGCGGCGCGGGTGCCCGGACGGCCTCCCCCTCTGTCATCTCAACCTGAGAGCTTCACCGGTCCGCCCTGCGGCGTACCGACTTTCACCGTCGGTGAGGAAGGGATCCGTCCCGGCGTCCGCCGCCACGAAACCCGCCCTGCTTTCCAGAGTGACCTCGTCCGTGCGGTACGGGGGCCTGAGAGATTCCGGGGAGGATTTGCTCCTTCGGCGCCTGCCGGATCTGCTCCGGAGGACTCTCCCGCACGGGGTCAGCAGCCATAGCCAGCCTACCAGCGGGGTTCGTCTCAGAAGTCTCGAGTGGCCGAAGCCCCGGATCTGCACTTTCGTAGTGCCTGTGGAGTAGCCGCGACCAATGGGAGGGACCGTGCAGACCGACATCGATCCGCGGAGCCTGATCGGCCGCAAGGCGTTCGACCGCAAGGGCACCAAGATAGGCACCATCGACGAGGTGTATCTCGACGACGCGACCGGTGTCCCCGAGTGGGCCGCCGTACGTACCGGACTGTTCAGCAGGGACGCCTTCGTCCCGCTGGAGCCCAGCGAATTCGTCGAGGATTCGCTCCGCATCCCGTTCGACCGTGCACTGATCAAGGACGCACCCGACTTCGGCGTGGGCCGCCATCTCTCGCCGGAACAGGAGCTTCAGCTCTACCGGCACTACGGTCTGGACTCGCCGCCCGAGGAGCCGGGACCGGACCGCGACTTCGGCAGGCTGGCCGGCCAGGACGAGTAGTCCACGGGGTCACGCACCAGTGGCAGCGGATCCGCGGGCCACAGCTCCGGATCGTCGATACGGAACGTTCGCACCCGGCCGGGCGGCGACTCGGGTTCCTCGAACCGCACCGTCACCCGGCCCACCCCGCTGCCCTGCACCCACCCGTGACCATAGGTGTCATGGCGTACGTCGTGCCCGGCGGGCCAGCGCCGGGCCGCGAGCTGCTCGGGGGTCTCCTGCTCCGGTGCACCGGCCGCCGACTCGTCCCCGTGCTCGCCAGGGCCCAGGTCCTCGGCGGCCAGGGCGTCGGGCGCGGCCCGCTCACCGGCCGCCTGTGCGAAGAGATCTTCCTGGGTGTAGTCGGCGAGCCCCGTGACACCCACACCGAGGAGCCGTACGCCTCCGGTGGTGTCCACGGCCTCCAGGAGCCGCGCGGCCGCCTCTCTGACCACCGCGGGGTCGTCCGTGGGCCCTCGCAACGTCTCGGACCGCGTGAGCGTCGAGAAGTCGTACCTGCGGACCTTCAGCACCACGGTCCGTCCCGACCGCTCCGCGGACCGCAGCCGCTGGACACACCGGTCTGCCAGCCGGTCGACCTCCGTCCTGACCCGGACCCGGTCGTGCAGGTCCATGTCGAAGGTGTCCTCGACCGAGACCGACTTCGCGTCGCGCTCCGCGACGACGGGGCGGTTGTCGTACCCGAGGGCCATGCGGTGCAGTGAGACGCCATGGGCCTTGCCGAGCAGCCGTACGAGCTCCGCCTCCCCCGCCTCGGCCAGATCGTCGACCGTGGTCATCCCGGCGCGTCGCAGGTGATCCCCGGTGGCCGGTCCGACGCCGGGCAGGATCCGCACGGACATGGGCGCGAGCAGCTCGCGCTCGGCGCCCGGCTCGATGAGCAGCAGCCCGTTCGGCTTGGCCTCCTCCGAGGCGATCTTGGCCAGCATCTTCGAGCCCGCGAGGCCCACCGAGCCGGTGAGGCCGGTGACCGCTCTGATGGCGTCCCGCAACTGTTCACCGACGGCCCGCGCCGAGGCCGAGTCGTCGGCCACCCCGCCGGCCTCCAGATCGACAAAGGCCTCGTCCAGGCTGAGCGGCTCCACCAGCGGTGAGAGCCGCCCGAGCAGCTCCATCACCTGGTCGCTCACCGTCCGGTACAGCATGAAGCGTGGCACCAGGTAGGCGGCGTTGGGTGCCAGGCGCCGGGCCTGGGCCGTCGGCATCGCCGAGTGCACCCCGAACCGCCGGGCCTCGTACGACGCGGTGGCGACGACCCCGCGCGGCCCCAGCCCGCCCACCACGACCGGCTTGCCGCGCAGGCTGGGCTTCGCCGCCTGCTCCGCAGAGGCGTAGAAGGCATCCATGTCGAGATGGAGGATGGTGGGTGCGGCTCTCACATCAATCGATGCTGCCCTACGGCACTGACAATCGCCGCACCCCGGATCCACACGCGGTCAGACAGCGCGGTTGCGCCGCCGGGCAAGCTCGTCGGCGGGGTTGTTGCCGACCAACGTCTCGCCGGTGTCCACCCGCTCACCGTGCAGCTGAGACAGTGCGGCGTCGACGTCCTGCCACACCACGCCGACGGCGATGCCGAAGACCCCCTGGCCCCCCTGGAGCAGATCCACGACCTCGTCGGGCGAGGAGCACTCGTAGACCGTCGCGCCGTCGCTCATGAGTGTCATCCGCTCCAGATCCTGGAACCCCCGGGCGCGCAGATGCTGGACCGTGGTGCGGATGTTCTGCAGCGCCACACCGGTGTCCAGGAAGCGCTTCACGATCTTCAGCAGGACGACGTCCCTGAAGCTGTAGAGGCGCTGCGTGCCCGATCCGTAGGCGGGACGCACGCTCGGCTCGACGAGCCCCGTGCGCGCCCAGTAGTCGAGCTGCCGATAGGTGATCCCTGCCGCCGCGCACGCCGTCGGCCCGCGATATCCGATGTCGCCGGCCACTGCCGCGCCGTCCCCTGCCATCGCCGCCGGTTGAACCGGTTGCCTGATGGAGTGGCCGGCTGTACTTCCATGCTGCAGATACGGCCCACCCGCTGCCGTACCGTCGCCGCTGTTTCTCACGCCGACCTCCGTCCTTGACCTGCCATCTCGAAGGTAGGCAGTCACTCGGGGTGCGTCAACGATCGCCACACTCGGCACGCCGGGTGATAATCACCCTGAGGGTGGTTTCCCGTGTCCCATTCCGGGGAATGGCTTGCCGGATGCGCTGGCGGCACCTCCGCAGGACGGTCACTGGCTGTTGGTACCGAAATCCTCCGGTGAGATCTGGTCGAGGAACTCCCGGAACTTCTCGACCTCGTCCTCCTGCTCGTCCGGGATGGCGATACCCGCGTCGTCGAGCACCCCGTCACTGCCGTAGATCGGCGTGCCGGTGCGCAGCGCGAGCGCTATGGCGTCGGACGGACGCGCACTCACCTCGACCCCGCCGGCGAAGACCAGCTCCGCGTAGAAGACCCCTTCCCTGAGGTCCGTGATGCGGACCTCGGTGAGCTCCTGGCCGAGGGCCTCGAGCACATCCTTGAAGAGATCATGGGTCAGCGGCCTGGCCGGAGCCATGCCCTGCTGGGCGAAGGCGATCGCGGTCGCCTCACCAGGACCGATCCAAATGGGGAGGTACCGGTCGCCTCCCACTTCACGCAGGAGCACGATCGGTTGGTTGGAGGGCATTTCCACCCGGACACCCACAACGTCGAGCTCGTTCACACAGCAACCCTAGGACGTGCTCGGCAGGTTTGGGTAGTCGGGCTCCCCCGTGATCAGTGGAGTCGGATCCGCAGAGCGGTCTGCACGAAGGCCGAATGAAGCCGTACGGACAGCTCCGCGAGCTCCTTCGCCGTGGCCTCCGCATGTGCTCTGGTCTGCGGATTCCGGTGCCGGCGCAGGGGAGCGACCACCTGCTCGATCAGCCCGGCCTCGCGCTCCGCAGCCCCTCGCATGGCCCGCAGATGACGCGGTTCGAGACCGAATCGACCCAGATCCGCCACAAGTTTGGCCACGGTCACCGTCTCGGCGTCGTAGCCGCCTTCCGCCGTCGGAGCGACAAGACCGTACGCCTCCCACTCCTCGAGCTCGCTCTCGATGACCTCGGCGGCTGCCAGCAGCTCCGCGCGCCCGATCCGCGCCGCGGTCGCCCTCCCGGACCCGGCGTCGCTGGAACCGTCGGTCAGGTCCCGCTGCCCGCCCGCGGACGGCAGGGACGCCTGTTCACCGCGGGCGAGGGCGTCCAAGTGCTCCCGGATGACTTTCAGCGGGAGATAGTGGTCCCGCTGCATCCGCAGCACCTGCGCCAGCCGCTCGACGTCGTCGGGCCGGAACTTCCGGTATCCGGAAGGCGTCCGCTGCGGCTCGACGAGCCCCTCGGCCTCCAGAAAACGAATCTTGGAGATGGTGACTTCGGGAAATTCGTCCCGCAGCTGCAGGAGCACCGCGCCGATACTCATCGCACGGTCGTCGGCGGTGGCGGTGCCGTGACCGGCACCGCCCGTCGGTGTTCTCAGCATGGACCTTCCCTGACGGGTCAGATGCCCCGCTGGCTCGCGTAGAAGACCAGCCGGTACTTCCCGATCTGCACCTCGTCGCCGTTGGACAGCGCGACGGAGTCGATGCGCTCACGATTGACGTACGTGCCATTGAGACTGCCGACGTCCTCGACCGTGAAGCTGCCGTCGGGGCTCCGGCGGAACTCCACATGGCGACGCGAGACCGTCACGTCGTCGAGGAAGATGTCGCTCTGCGGGTGGCGGCCGGCCGTGGTCAGCTCACTGTCCAGCAGGAAGCGGCTGCCGGAGTTCGGACCGCGGCGCACCACCAGGAGCGCCGAGCCGAGCGGCAGGGCGTCGACGGCGGCCTGTGCCTCGGGAGAGAGGGACGGCACGGACGTCTGACCCGTAGCCTCCGCCTCGTACGCCTCGAGACCGGAGATGGAAATGGTCGAGGTCGTCTCCGAGGGGCGCTCGGACGGAGCACCACCCCTCAGCGGCGCACCACAGTTGGAGCAGAAACGACTGGCCTCGGCGTTGCGATGACCGCACCTCGTACAGACCGGCATGGACGCAAACCCTCCACCCGTACTCGAGGTCGATGGATCTCCGAAACCTATGCGGCCCGCACCGGCAGGGTCAACAGACGACGCGCCGGAACCACCCGAAATGTCACCGCTCGCACCCGCCACCTCGTCGCGGAAGAGCGGGCGCTCCGTGCCCTGCTCCTCGGCTTGGGCATGGCGCGGTGCGCGATGGCGGGCAGCTTCATCGCGTGCGCTCTTGCCGAACAACTTCCCAAACAACTTCACGGGCGATTCCCCTTGACCGAAATAGACCCGCCCGTGGGGCAGGACGAACCCTGAATGAACACACCTGCCGACCCGGACATCTTCACAACGTCCGTAGTCACTCGACAGTTTCCACCACGCGTCACCATTACGATGCGGCGACCCCCCGCAACCTCGTGCCTGTGTCCTTCGACCCCCGTGCCCGGCGGCATCACCGGGAGGACGACCGAGCGTAGTCAGGCCGCTTCGCCGCTCGCAAGGCATCGACCACGATGTCGTCGGCCTGTGCCACATGCACGGTGGCCTGCTCCTTTTCCAGCGTCTGCACGACCCCGCCGGGGATGTTCAGCGCCGGCTCCAGGTCCTGCGGCTTGCCGATGACCTCGAAGACGTACGGCGCGGAGATGTGGCGGTCGTCGACCTTGATGTCACCGCCGTCACCGGAGAAGTACGTATTGGCAACCACCCTCACCCCGTTGACCTCGATCGCCTCGGCACCGGCCGCACGCAGCTCCTGGAGTGCGTCGAGCAGCATGTCCGGCTCAACCGCGCCGCCCGGGTCGTTGATCGTCAGCGTGATCCCGGGCCCGTGCGCCGCCACGGTGCCCGCGAGGATACCGAGTTGCCGCTCCTTTTCCACTGTCTGCTTACGCGCTTCCTCGGCCTGGTCCGAGCTGTTCTCGAGCTCCGTTCGCTGATCGTCCAGACGCTGCTTCTCGTCTTCAAGACGCTGTGTACGGTCGTCGAGTTCATCGAGGATACGGACCAGGTCCTCCTGGCGTGCGCCGCGCAGTGCGCTGTTGTCGCTGTTCGACCGCACCTGGATCGCCAGCCCCAGGCCGAGGACGAACAGCAGCAGCGCCACGATGAGTTGAGCCCGGGTCACCCGGGGCGGCCACACGGCGGCGATCAGCCGCCGGCGCCCGGTGAGCTCCTCGGGGGCGCCGGCCGGCGGCTCACCGGTGCGCTCGGTGTCACGGGGAAATTCTTCGTCGCTCATCGGCTTCAGGCCCGGAAGACGTGCCGGCGGATCGCCGCGGCGTTGGAGAAGATCCGGATACCGAGCACGACCACCACACCGGTGGAGAGCTGGGCCCCCACGCCCAGCTTGTCGCCCAGGAACACGATCAGGGCGGCCACGACGACGTTCGAGAGGAACGACACCACGAAGACCTTGTCGACGAAGATGCCGTCGAGCATGGCCCGCAGACCGCCGAAGACTGCGTCCAGCGCAGCCACGACAGCGATCGGAAGATAGGGCTCGACCACCGCCGGCACCTCGGGCCGGACCAACAGTCCGACCACGACTCCCACGACGAGGCCCAGTACGGCGATCACGATGTGCCCTTCCCTGTGTCTGCCGCACCACTGCCGGTGTCTGCGGCCTTCGGCTCTGCTGTTCGTACGATCAGGCTCGGAGCGGCCGGGAGACGCACCTGCTCCTGGACGGAGATGCTGGTCCTGATGGAGAACGTGTCCTTCAGCGCCTGCAGATACTGACCGTCGGCACTGTCCTGGAACGCGGTACTGAGCCGCTTCCCGTCCCCCACCGCAAGCACCGTGTACGGCGGCACGAGCGGTCTGTTGTCGACCAGTATGGCGTCGCCCGCGGCACGGATGGCCGACAGGGCTGTCAGCCGCTGCCCGTTGATGGCGATCGCTTCCGCCCCGGACTGCCACATACCGTTGACGACCCGCTGCAGGTCCCGGTCGCGCACCCGCCCCGTATCCGCGAAACCGCTGGTCTCCCGTGGTCCGCCACCGCCCTGATCGGTGTCCTTCGCGTCGTCGACGACGAGCTTCACACCGGGCCCCTGCACCGCGGTCGCCCCGGAGAGCAGCGCCACCAGCTCGCCCTGGTCCCCGCCATGCTTTTCCAACGCTTTACGTTGACGCTCGCTCACGTCGCCCCGCAACTTGTCCACCTGGGACTCGAGACTGTCGGCCGCCGATGTCTCGGCATCGATACGGTCGATGAGCTCCTCGCGCTCCTTGGCAAGGACAGGCGCCGAGACGCGCGCCTCCGCGGCGCCGAGGGTGACCACCAGAGCAGCGAGCACAAGACCCGCCGCAAGGGCCAGCTTCGCCTTCAGCGTACGGGGCATGCCCGCGCTCCCGTCGGCCTTGCGGCGCGCGGTGGCCTCGGCGTAACCGTCGTCCAGGCTGTGGTCCATCACATTGGTCAGCAGCGACATGGACGCGTCGGGGCGCGCGGAGGGTGAGGCCTTACTCCGATCGGGGGGCTGCTGCGACATGCCGCACATCGTCGCACGTCGCAACAGCTGCCGCCGAATGGCCCCACCGATGCGTCGGGGGGCGCTGCACAGCACCTCCCGACGCACCCTGGAAAACGTCAGTGACCTGCGCTGTCCACGACCGTCGACCATTCGTCGAGCAGCGCCTGCGCCGATGCGTCGTCGGGGCCCTCCGCCCACAAATGGGTGACGGCCTCGGCCGGGTCCGGAAGCACCATCACCCAACGACCGTCCGCCTCGACGACCCGCACACCGTCGGTGGTGTCGACATCCCGGTCCCCGGCGGCCTCCACCACACGACGCATGACCAGCCCCTTGACGGCCCACGGCGTGGCCAGATCGCGGCGCAGGACATGGGCACGGGGGATGCGGGCGTCGATCTGGCTGAGCGTGAGCTGCGTCCTCGCGACGAGCCCGATGAGCCGTACGAAGGCGGCCGAGCCGTCGAAGACGCTGCTGAATTCGGGGACGATGAAGCCGCCGCGCCCGTCTCCACCGAAGATGGTGCCTTCCTGCCGTCCCACGCGCGTCAGATCGTCGGGCGACGTCGTCGTCCACTCCACCTGTGTGCCGTGGTAGGCGGCCACCTGTTCGGCGACTCGCGTCGTCGTCACCGGCAGCGCCACGCGCCCGCTGCGCCGCTCGGCGGCCACCAGGTCGAGCAACACCAGCAGGGCCCGGTCGTCCTCCACGATCCGGCCGCGCTCGTCGACCAGGGAGAGCCGCTCGCCGACCGGGTCGAAACGCACGCCGAACGCGGCCCGCGCCGAGGACACGATCTCCCCGAGCCGCACCAGCCCGGACCGCCGGGTGTCGGCGGACTCGGTGGGCCGCGATTCGTCGAGACCGGGGTTGATCGTCAGCGCGTCCACGCCGAGCCGCCCGAGCAGACTGGGGAGCACGAGCCCGGCACTGCCGTTGGACGCGTCCACGACGACCTTGAGCCCTGCGGCGGCGATCCCTGTGGTGTCCACGTTGCGCAGCAGCGATCCGGTGTACGAGTCGAAGACGCTGGACGGGAAGTGCAGGTCGCCGATCTCTCCCGGGAAGGCACGTCGGTACTCCTGGCGTGCGTAGACCCGGTCCAGCTTGCGCTGGCGCGCCTGGGACAGGTCCGCTCCTCGCTCGTCGAAGAACATGATGTCCACCGAGTCGGGCACTCCGGGCGAGGTGCGGATCATGATCCCACCGGCGCTGCCCCGGGCGGTCTGCTGACGCGCGACCGGCAGCGGTACGTTCTCCAGGTCCCGTACGTCGATGGCGCTGGCCTGCAACGCCGAGATGACCGCTCGCTTCAGCGCACGGGCGCCTCGGGAGTGGTCGCGGGCGGTGGTGACGGTCGAACCCTTCTTGAGGGTGGTGGCGTACGCACCGGCCAGCCGCACAGCGAGTTCCGGCGTGATTTCCACGTTCAGAATTCCCGAGACACCGCGGGCGCCGAAGAGATGAGCCTGCCCGCGCGACTCCCAGATCACCGACGTATTGACAAAGGCGCCGGCCTCGATGGTCTTGAAGGGGTAGACCCGGACATTGCCCTGAATGATCGATTCCTCACCGACCAGGCACTCGTCCCCGATGACCGCACCGTCCTCGATGCGAGCCGCCCGCATGATGTCGGTGTTCTTGCCGACCACGCATCCGCGCAAATTGCAGTGCTGACCGATATAGACGTTGTCGTGGATCACTGCCCGGTGCAGGAACGCACCCGTCTTGACCACGACGTTCGAACCGACGACCGTGTGCTCACGAAGCTCGGCCCCGGCCTCGATCTTTGCGTAGTCCCCGATGTACACGGGCCCCCGCAGCACCGCGTCGGGATGCACTTCGGCGCCCTCCGCGACCCATACACCGGGCGAGATCTCGAAACCGTCGATCTCGACGTCGACCTTGCGCTCCAGAACGTCGGCCTGGGCCTTCACATAGCTCTCGTGCGTGCCCACGTCCTCCCAGTAGCCCTCGGCGACATAGCCGTAGATCGGCTTGCCTTCCTTCATGAGCTGAGGGAAGACATCACCGGACCAGTCCACCGAGACATCGGCCTCGACGTAGTCGAAGACCTCGGGCTCCATCACATAGATGCCCGTGTTGACCGTGTCCGAGAAGACCTGACCCCAGGTGGGCTTCTCCAGGAAACGCTCGACCTGGCCGCCCTCGTCGACAATCGTGATTCCGAATTCCAGTGGATTGGGAACCCGGGTCAGGCACACCGTGACGAGCCCACCCTTTTCCTTGTGGAAGGCGATGAGATCGGTGAGGTCGAAGTCGGTGAGCGCATCACCGGAAATGACGAGGAAGGTGTCGTCCTTCAACGCCTCCTCGGCGTTCTTCACGCTCCCCGCAGTACCTAGAGGTTTCTCCTCGTTGGCATAAGTGAGCTCCATCCCGAGCTCTTCGCCGTCTCCGAAGTAGTTCTTGACGAGAGAGGCGAGAAACTGGACGGTCACGACGGTCTCATTGAGCCCATGCCGCTTGAGCAGCCGCAGCACATGCTCCATGATCGGCCGATTGGCGACAGGCAGGAGAGGCTTGGGCATGCTCGAGGTCATGGGGCGAAGGCGGGTGCCTTCACCACCAGCCATCACAACGGCCTTCATGTCGGAAACGTCCTCCTTGAAGAGACGACGGTCTAGCCGACTTCACCCGTCAGGGCAACACCTGAGACTTCACCGCGGACCGGCCACACTGCGCGGCACCGCATCAAACGAGCTCAATCGGCTACTACATCCGCCTTGACGAGCCGGCGGACCTGAACCACGTAGAGGATTCCTGCCCACCAATAGAGCGTTGTACCCCATCCTGCGAACGCCCATCCGAAAATGGCGGCCAGCGAACCAAGCCAACCACTTGCGTCACTGAGCAGCAACAAGGGGAAGGCGTACATCAGGTTGAAGGTAGCCGCCTTCCCCAGGAAGTTCACCTGGGGCGGCGGATAGCCGTGGCGCCGGAGGATTCCCACCATGACGAGAAGCATCAGCTCACGTGCCAGGAGTGCCGCGGTGAGCCAGAGCGGAAGGATCTCACGCCAAGTCAGTCCGACGAGGGTCGAAAGGATGTACAGCCGGTCGGCAGCCGGATCCAGGAGTCGACCGAGGCTGCTGATCTGGTTCCACCGGCGGGCGAGCTTACCGTCGAGGTAGTCGCTGATCCCGCTGAACATCAGTACCAGCAGCGCCCAGCCATCGCTCTTCGGTCCGCCGAACTCGGGGCGAAGAATCAGCCACAGGAAGAGCGGTACCCCGACAAGGCGAGCCATGCTGAGGATGTTGGGGATGGTGAGGACCCGGTCCGTCTGAACCCGAGTCTCCTGGACCTCCACCCGGGGGCCTCCTGTGAAAGAACGTGCCAATGATGCCCCCTGACCCTACCCGCAGCCACCGCCGGCAGATGCACGGGGGTAGCAGTCGGCCCGTAAACGCAGGAAAGCCCCGCACCAGAGGTGCGGGGCTTTCCCGGAATAATTGTTCGGCGGCGTCCTACTCTCCCACAGGGTCCCCCCTGCAGTACCATCGGCGCTGAAAGGCTTAGCTTCCGGGTTCGGAATGTAACC